>CALRJJ020000336.1:0-6058 GCA_943367505.1 Flavobacterium psychrophilum
TACATCCAGAGAATAATACCGATGGCACCAGGAACAATAAAGAGCGGCTCCAATCGACCAGGATTGAACCACACCCTGAGCTGAGGGGACACAACCCGAATATTACTGGTAGGGGCGGCGGTTTTTGCAGCCTTAACGGCCGCAACAAAATAGATATTGGCGGCCTTGATGCTATTCAATACAATTTGAGTGTTGGCAATATCAGTGCCGTCTATTAAAACCTCAAGACTAGATTGCTCTTTGCGAAATACATGCTCGGTAAAACCGGCCGGCACAATGATAGCTACTTTCGCCAGGCCTCTATCGATGGCATCACGGGGAGATTTCGCTTGCTTGGCATCGGCACGTACAAGTATATTGGTGGCATAAAGGCGATTGATATACTCACGGCTAAATGAGGTCTGATCATTATCTTGAACAACCATAGCAATGTTCTTCGACTCTAAGCGTATGCCATAGCCAAACAAAAGCAGTGAAAACAAAGGCAAAAGGAAGGCCAAAGCTAAACTAAACCTATCCCGTTGAAATTCCTGCCATTCCTTGAGAGCCTGCACAAGAATACGATTTTGACCGGTCATATCACCCCCTTCCCTTCTCGGGCGGCGGTTTGCACTTTAGCAATAAAAGCATCTTCAAGAGAAAACTTGATCGCTCTGAGCTCAAACGCAGCTAAACCAGAAGAGGCAAGAAGAGCCCTAACCTTTGGCAAATCAGCTTGAGAATCGTCAAGCAAGACGTGCAAAGCTTTACCAAAAATCGAAATACGCCAGGGCTCAAGCGCGGTTGCTAAAGCCGCAAAGGCCATTTGCGTTTGGCTGGCATGGTCACAGACTAGTTCGAAGAGCTCGCCATCGTGCTGCAACTTAATTGCTGTAGGGGTTCCTTCAGTTACCATTTTGCTAGCCGAAACAAAGCACAGGCGGTTGCAATACTCGGCTTCATCAAGATAGTGAGTAGTAACTAAAATAGCTGCACCACGCTTAGCAAAATCACGAATTGAGCGCCAGATTTGCCGCCGTGCTAGGGGGTCTACTCCCGCCGTTGGTTCATCTAAAAAAATCACTTGCGGATCATGCATAACCGCTGCACCAAAAGCGATTCGTTGTTTCCAGCCCAAAGGTAAGCTGCCCACTAGACTGCTAGCCATGTGAGCCAGGCCACAAGTAGCAAGAGCCCAATCAAGCTGCTGCTTACGCCGAGCCCTCGGTAGCTCATAAATGGCAGAATAAAACTCAAGATTTTCCGCTACAGTAAGACCATCATAAAGTGTAAACTTCTGGCTCATATAGCCAATTTTGCGCCGCAACTCACGACTGCGCAAGCTGCCACTCTCACCAACGAGGCTGACTTGACCTGCGGTAGGTGCCAGTAAGCCACAGAGCATCTTAATAGTGGTGGTCTTGCCGGCACCGTTAGCACCAAGCAAACCGTAGATTTCACCATAGTTAATATCAAGGCTGAGGTCATCGACGGCAGTGAAGTCACCATAACGCTTAACCAGATTAGTGGCACGAATGGCCGAAGTGGCAGCACTATTTGAACTTGAATTGACCTGAGGAAATGCTGGCGGTATAAGCTCTTTCAGCCCTAATGCGCGCAAGCGCATAACAAAGACATTCTCCATGGTTGGAGTGCTTTCGTGACAATTAAGTTGTCCAGCACCGCTAGCGCTTTCGATTTGACTTAGAGCAGTGGGGCCATCTTTAGCCAAAACTTCAATATGATCACCAAATGGATAGATATCAACAATATTGTCTGATAGAGCAATTTTTTCGCTCAATGCGCTAATTTGCTTACCGCTATTCTGATCGGGGCCCGCACTCTTGATTGTTATTTCCAAACGCCTCAGGGCCAAAGACTCTTGCAATTCTTCTGGTGAGCCGCTCTGGTGAATCTTGCCTTGATACATCAAAGCAATACGGCTGCAGCGCTCCGCTTCATCTAAAAAGGGCGTGGCAATAATAGTAGTGACACCTTCTTCGGCCAATGCCACCAAGGTTTGCCAGAGTTCTCGTCGGGCAATGGGGTCTAGGCCGGTGGTTGGCTCGTCAAGCAGAATAAGTTTTGGCTGTGAAACCAGAGCGCAACACAAAGCCAAGTTTTGTCTCATGCCACCAGATAGTTTAGAAGTAAGACGACTACCAAATTGAGCCAGTCCCATACGTTCAAGATGCTTCTGCCGCAACTTCTGAAAGACATCATCAGCCACACGGTGTAAACCAGCTTCATAAGCCAGACTCTCATCTACTGTAAGTTCTGGATAGAGAGCACAATTCTGCGGCACAAAACCCACCAGCGAGCGGGCAGCACTGGCACTTTTACCAAAGACCTGAGCCTCACCAGCACTGGCTTTAAGCACCCCTGCTAAAATCTTCAAGGCAGTAGACTTACCGGCACCATCAGGGCCAACTAGACCAAAAAGATCGCCGCGCCCCACTTCAAGATCGAGACCATCAAGAGCTTTGACGCCCTTGTAGTTTTTGCACAATTGCCGGGCACTAACAACAACTTCACTCATTTACTTGCCCGCGCTTGCTGTTGAATGAACCTCTGCTTCAGCAGCCATTCCAGCCTTAGCGCGGCTATCGATGTTATCGATTGCCAATTTCAGGCCAAACACTTGACGCACCCGATCATCCTTGAAATAGACATTCTCAGGGGTAAACGACGGGGTACTATCGATAGCGGCAATATGAGCAGGAAGCTTCAAGCTTGCCGAATCAAGAGAAACAGTGGCTTTGTCTCCAATCTTGATACGACTGATCTTCCCTTCCGGAATATAGCCTTTCATAAATATCGACTTGCCATCACTAAGAGTTAGCAGCACTTGGCCCGCAGCAACTAGCTCTCCGGGTTGCACACTGCGCAGTGAGACAACGCCATCAATGGGGCTTTTGATATTAAAGTACGAAATCTTAGAAGTTGCTTCAGCCTTATAAGCCTGCGCCCGAGCTAAGCCAGCTTGGGCCTGCTGCAGCATAAACTGTGCTTCGATCATCTCTTTGCGCAAGCCCTGGGCAATTTCAGCTTTCTTCTTCTTGCTAGTAAACATTTTGGCGAAGAAACCCTTGCCTTTAGCCCTTGCTGCTGCAATTTTTTGCTGCGCTGCAGCTACTTGCCCCCGAGCAATGGCCTGACCATTCTTAGCCACAGCAATAGCCGAGCCCGATGCAACAAGCTTGCTTTGCAGTGCTTGATCATCAAGAGTCAAAATCAATTGACCCTTGCGCACAGTATCACCTTCACTGACTGCTACAGATTGAACCCGTGTAGCAGTGGGAGAGGCAATATAGGTCTCTGGTACTTCAATTCGGCCGCTTATTAATATGCGGCGATCGGCGGCCTGCTCTTTCAAACTGTCATATACAAGGTACGCCAGGATACCAACTACGCTGACCACCACTATGGCAATCACAACCTTCTTAGTGTTTTTCGTTGCCGGAACAGCAACAATATTTTCTTGCTTTAGTTCAGTGGACTTACTATTCATTTTTGAGGTTCTCATTGTTACTGCGCACAACTGCGTTATTTGCACTCCGACAGCGACGGCCTTGCGACCAAAGAGTTCCGTGTAAGAGAAATTGCCACTGAAAACTTCAAATATTTTCTTTTCTGGAACTTTATTAACAAAAACGCGACTACGGAAAGGACTTCAGAGTTCCTACAATTTCGGTATGCATATCTATGCCAAAACAAATTTTACTGGTCTACAATCCCAGCGCCCGTTCCCAAACTCACGCCGAAGAATGGCTAGGACACTTCGTTTCTGAGCTAACAAAAGATGGTGAGTATTTAGTCACTCTCTATCCCACCACTCCCGAGACCACGGCCCATCATCTGGTGCCCTTACTAAGGCCGCCCCTCGACCTCGTCATCGCAGCGGGCGGAGACGGTACCATTCGCTTTGCCCTGGCCGCCCTGGCCGAAGCTAAGTCAGACATTCCAGCTGCCTTGATGCCGCTGGGCACCGGTAATGTGCTTGCTCGCAATCTCGGTATTGTCGCCGAGAAGTTCTTTGCCGATCCGCTCGAGAATGCACTCGATGTTATTAACAACGGTGTTCCTATGCGCATCGACATGGGCATGATGAACGGTGAATTCTTCGCTGGGATGGCAGGCGCTGGACCACTGTCAGATGCCTTTGTCTTTCCCGCTCGTCAGCTGAAAACAAAATTTAAAATGCTCGCCTATGTCACCGCCATGATCAATACCATGGCAGAAAGGCCAGTTGTATTTAAAATCACCACTGGTGGAAAATCATTCTGCGTTAAAGCCTCAGGGGTATTTGTTGCCAATGTAGAAGACTTGGGTCTAGGCAAGACTTCTGACCCCAATATTTTGCAAGACGGATTTTTAGAACTACACGTGCTTGACCCAGCAAATTTTAGTGACTATATACAAATTGGCTTTCGCTTTGTCGGGGGCTACATAAATAGTACTAAACCGCACTATGTTCTCAAAGTAAAAGAAGCAATGATCGAAGTGATACCGAGGCGTGGCCTACGTTCGGCCTTCCAAACCATTGCCCAACGTGTACGCCGAACTTTGACCAATACTAAAGGTAACTACAGAAGCGATAGAGTAACGGCCATGATTGACGGAGAAGAAGCCGGCAGCATGCCTATGCGCATTACAGTCATACCGCATGCCGTCAATATCTTGGTACCGGCCAATACCTTTACTGCCATCACGGCCCTCACTGAAGACACAGCAAACAGCCAAATAGGCAGCAAGGTCTAAATAGAAGTCTAAATAGCAATCTCCACAGTAAAGCCCACTGGCTTTACAGAACTGGTTAAAATCGCTTTAGAAAGGAACAAAATTGCCCATCTCAGGTCAAACTATCATCCTGTGGAGAGATGTCATCATGCTCTGGTCACCAGAGTAACGGAAGACAAAGAGGTTTTTATGTTCAAACGCTATCAGAATCTAGCTTTAGGCCTAATAGTCAGTTGCCACATCATTACCCAGCCAATGCCTGGTCAACCCAGCCCTATTCCAGCGCCTCCCGGCAATGAGCCCCATGGCCATGGAAGAATCCCAGATCAGCCAAAAGGCGACGACATTAAGCCGCCCATACCGAAAATTCCGGAGCTTAAGCCCGTTCCGCCACCCCTTCCAGAACCATTGAAGAATATCTAAATAGAAAAGGCGCAGAATTCACAATAGCGAATCTGCGCCTTTTTCTTTCTCATATTCTAGAAATTACTCTAGTTTACTTTGATACCAATTCTTGAACGCTTGGCGTTGATGTCGGCAATGTTGCGGTCCATGCTAGTTTGGACTTTGTCGAGCTTCATCACGATTGTCTTCGAATTTGAGTCTTTCAATTTTCCATTGCGGGTGTACTTGGTCTGCAAGGACGAAACTTCATTCAACTGTGACTTTAAACGAGCGACATTATCGTTGGAGAGCCGACCAGCAGCATACTCATCATCAACTCGGCGTTGCATTCTCATATTGCGAGCAGTAAGTTCATCGAGAATGACCAGATTGCCCGAGCTAGTGACAAAGCGTGAACCAATTAAAGGAGTAACTGTCACACCGCGCATATAAGGAACCACTCGGTCACCTAAAGCATTCAGTCTATTCGCCAACGATAAGGCTTCTTCGTAATTGAGAGGCCGACCAGAAGAGCGGTAAGCTGATTCTTGCGCAGCAATACTGGCCAGTTCTTCTCGCAAGGCAGCGGCAGTGACATCGCCAAAATTATTAGCAGAACGACCACTAACAATCATGCGCTCTAGCTCTGCCCTACGAGAATCAATTGAAACCACCAAACTATCGTAAGCCGGAGCATTAGTTAAAGCAATTACTCTGCCACCACCATCGAAAGTCGCGACAACACGGTTTGAAGTGTTATCAACTACAACAAAGCCTGGAGATACAGAGGAGCCGACTAAACCGCGTAAAGGATCGTAGACACCTTTCATCACACCAGTTACTGGGTCAATTACTACATAATTGCCACCAGGGCTGAGAGTGACTAGAGGCACGCTCAAGCCATCACTGGTTACAGTAGTGGTCCTCACTGTAGTGATCTCGTCAGCTCCACTTG
>CALRJJ020000337.1:0-6057 GCA_943367505.1 Flavobacterium psychrophilum
AAAGTTTGAAGCGTTTTGTCATATGAAACTCTCTAGTGTTCAAAATTATTTTTGCAACGATAGTGCTGGCGCACGAATCGCTAGGTTCAAAACTTGCTTAGTCTCACTGACAACGATGGTGTCGCCGCTGTTCAGCTTCTTAAGCAAAATCAAGTCAGAAATGGGGTCTTCCAAAAGCCTGGTGATAGCTCGACGCATCGGCCTAGCGCCATATTGCAGGTCATAGCCCTCGACCAGTAGAAACAATTTGGCATCTTCATCTAGCTCAAGGCCGATACCTTTAGGCAAGCGACTGACCAACTGTGCCAGAAGCAAATCTCTAACGGCGCCAACCTGCTCAAGCGACAGTGGCTTGAAGCAGATAATTTCATCAAGCCGATTGATCAATTCTGGCGAGAACAGCTCTTTGATCTCACTGTTCAAGGCTTCAAAATCAATTTCGTTCTTTTGCTTCAAAGCCTCTTGAATGAGCCGAGCGCCCAAATTAGAAGTCATGATTACAATCGTGTTCTTAAAATCAACCGTACGACCCTGACCATCTGTAAGACGACCGGCGTCGAGCAACTGCAAGAGCAAATTGAAAACGTCAGGGTGAGCCTTCTCGACTTCATCGAGCAAAATTACAGAGTACGGCTTACGTCGCACAGCCTCGGTCAGCTTACCCCCTTCACCATAGCCAACATAGCCTGGCGGTGAGCCGATCAAGCGAGAGACAGAATGACGCTCCATATACTCAGACATATCTAGTCGAATCAAATCATTGTCAGAGTTGGAAAGAAACTGTTGCAGTGCCTTTGCCAGCTGAGTCTTGCCAACACCGGTGGGGCCCACAAACAAGAAAGCACCGTTCGGTCGATTGGGATCTTTCAGGCCCGCTCTCCCACGCCGCACAGCACGCGCAAGAGCGCTAACTGCCTGCTCTTGAGCAACTACTACTTTGTGCAATTCAACTTCAAGATCAATCAAGCGCGCCAAGTCAGCACTGTCCAGGGCCGACATTGGTATGCCAGTGTTAACACTAATGACTTCTTCTATCTGTCTAGCCTTAACGACCCGAGCGACCGGCTCAGCGACGGCTAATTCAGCCTGTATCACCACTCTGCTGCAGGTTTCATCAAGCAGATCAATAGCCTTATCTGGTTGAAAACCCTCACTGACATAGCGATCCGAAAGCCTGGCGGCCTCCACAAGCGCTTCATCATCGATTTCGACACCGTGATAAATTTCGTACGCCGCCTTCAAGCCTCGCAAAATCTCAATAGTTTGCTCGACAGAAGGCGGATCAACTGGCACTTTGCGGAAACGCCGAGCTAGGGCAGCATCTTTATTTTCAATACTTTGCCGATATTCACTTATTGTCGTAGCACCAATGATGCTAATTTCTCCTCGAACCAGACTTGGCTTCAGAGCATTAGCTGCATCCATCGAACCACTAGCGGCTCCAGCGCCTACTAGCGTATGCAATTCATCAAGAAAGAGAATTATATTTCCGGCTTTCTTCACTTCGGCAATAACATTTTGCAAGCGATCTTCAAAGGCACCACGGCTACAAGTACCGGCCAGAAGGCCCGTTAAATCAAGCTGTAGCAAGCGCTTACCACGCAAACGCGCTGGCACTTGCCCTTTCTCAATTAGCTGGGCAATGCCCTCGACAATTGCTGTTTTGCCGACTCCAGCCTCACCAATTAGCACCGGATTATTCTTGCTTTTACGGCACAAAATCTGCACTACTCTAGCCACCTCTGCGCTTCTTCCAATCATGGGAGAGAGCTTGTTCGCTTTTGCCAAAGCAGTAAGATCAACGGTAAAGCGCTGCAAGGCCGAGCCGCAGCTTTTGCTATCACAAGCAGCGGCAGAATTACCCTTAGCATCGAGTGGTTCAAGGCCTCTAGCGACAGCGGATGTGTCAGTGTTGGCTGCTAAGTTATTTTCTGTCTGTGCTGCTAGCTCAGCACTTAAGTCGGCCTCAATAGCGTCAAGCTGCCGGGAAGTTACAGAATGAACGAGAAGTGCATCGCGCAATTTCTGATTTTGCCGCAACAATGTAAGCACCAGAAATTCAGTCGAAAGCGAGCCTAGATGCTTTTCATCAGAATATTGCGCAGCAGCATTGAGAGCTTCAACCAGATCGCTGGTCATCAAAGCAGTTAGCCCCGGAAGCTTGAACTCGTACAATTGGCCGTTGACGACTCTTGTATTGTGAGCTAGGCGCAAGCGCTGCTCGTCAACCTGGTTTTCAGAGAAAATTCTAGCGCTAGCACTATTAGCCTCCAGTAAAATTCCAACAAGAAGAAACAGTGGGCTAATATCCGTTCTTCCTAATTTTCGCACTTCTACATCAGCGATCTTCAACGCACGTTGAAGCGACTGGTCTATTTCCATCATTGGGGAAATCCTTCACAGGCAAGGCCCATGAGCCTATAGCTGAACCTTCTTGTTCAGCTAAATTAATTGATCAAACTGCCGAGTAAGAATGGTCGGCGGACGTAAGAAGAAAAGAATTTCATGGTCAAGAGTATCGCTGACGCCCTCGTTTGTTTTTCCGGTTTCGACATTCAACCAGCGAATCAGCTGCCAGACCGCCAGACCCGATAGATATTCGGCGGTTGGACCCACTGAAATGGTGCTACCGCAAGCCGAAACTTCAGCCACATCATCGTCATATAATGTCTCTTCCCAACCTTTCACCTGAGCACTGCGAGTAGGGTTAACGACATAGACCCGCCCCTGATCCACACCCATTCGTGTTTCAATCATGAGCTTGGTTGCTACTTTGTAGCGTATAGCCTTTTTCCAAATTTCTTGACGCGATGACATTGTGTCGGTAAGTAGAAAAACCACATCACCCAGCTTCTGGCTGCCATCAACGCGTTCGTTGTAGATAGTTATCTCAAGACCGCTATGAGCCTTAACTATGTCGCGCAAAGCCTCTACTTTTGGGCGACCAATATCAGCCTGGCTAAAGACTTGATTAGCTATATTATGAGCCTCAACCACGTCAAAATCAAAAACGTGTATGTTTTCTACACCAAGCTTAGCCAGGGCCAGGACAATGCGCGATCCGCTAGCACCGGCGCCAATAACGTCAATGCGACGCTTGCCGAAAGCGTCAGGTGAAAATACATCCACGTGACGAGTGGTATCAATGTTGTTCATAGGTAATTTTCTCCTTTTTAGTTGAAGAGATCAGAGCAAATGTCTCGCATCCACTGCGGCCACCAACTCGACTTAGCCTTCTGGGGCTGGTCGCCGACCTTCGGTTCAGCAGAAGCGCGATACTGAAGGGGTGCCGGACGAAATTGTTGAAAGTTCGCCTCTGGTTCTTGACCAGCCCTTGCCAGCTCCAGCTCTTCAGTAGAAAGTTGACCGGCTGCATGCTTCGAATCTCCAGAACCGGAAAAGATCGAGAACAGGCTACCGAAACCGCCGAAGCTATAGACTCGGTCTAGAACTTTGGCAAAAAATTCAGCTTCAATTTGTGCTCTTAATTCAGCACTAGGCACAAGCAACGGTGACAAACCCATACGTTCATACTTGCGGGCCCGTTCGGCGACAACATCAGTCGGTACAACAGATTCAGCTGGCTGTTCGGGTAGTAGAGGCTTAGGGTCATAACGATAATCACGAAATTGACCAGCAAAGGCAGAGCCCCCTTTAGGTGTGAGATCGTTACCCGTGGCTAAATCAATCACACACCAATTAACGTCACACACAGCAAAGCCGATGTCGAAAAAATAGACTGTGAATTCAGCTCTACCAAGCTTATTAAAAATACCGCGCACGTACCAATCAAGATTCTCATCGCGAAAGCGCAGCATGGTGCTCTCATCGGTACCGGATGGACTAGTGCCCATGCGCACGTGAGAGTGGCCCCAGAAACGCATCTTATTGAGAAGGTCAAAACCTTCGTCACCCCGCAAAAGCAATTCGTCGGCCAACTTGCTACAGCCTTCGACTGATAGCTCAGTTTCGACGGCAGTAACTTCTTGCTCAAGAAGAAAAGTTTCTTCTATTAAGAAGCAATTGTTTTCAAGGCGGGTGACTGCGCCCATCCAGCCCACTTCTTTGTCAGCGATTTCGACATATAAAAGCATTTGTTGATAGGCCTTAGGGGTAAGAATCACCCAGGGTTTCTTTCTAGCTACCAACTGGGCCCTTGGCTGAAACGCATGGGCTTTAAAAGGTGATTCGTTAAAAGCAGGCAATGATAGTACTGGCCGGACAGTATCTTCTACTTTCTCTTTTGCAGGAACAATTGCGGGCTCAGGTTGTTTTGCTTGGTTTGTTTGTTCGGGCTCTGTCATAAAGTCTGTGTAGGTTGTTGGTTGTAGTTTTACTTCGACGCGGAAGTCGAAGTAGAGTGGGGCCAGCGGAGCAAATACTTGCCCATGGCATCATCGTGCGCAGTTTCAAGAAACTGCAGCACGACTTCAACGGCTGTGGCATAGTCCATCTGAGCCACAAGCTCGATTAACGATTCTAAAATTTCGTCAGGACAAATTCTGCCGTCGCCATAAACATAGGGCGCCTGCATCTCTCCCCGACCAGCACTGACAGCTCCTGCTAAGTTGTTGCAAGCTAAGAAGTTACCAGTGGGCTCAGAAATATTGATTACGATCAAAAACTTGCCAAGCTCATGCACACTATTGCTAAACGAGCCTGTTGCCTGCAATGCTCTGGTGTAAATCAATAGTTGTCCTGGATAAAAGCGCACAGCTTCTACTTGAGGGATAGCCAAAAGCGCTCGATACTGTTCTTTGAAGCGCAGCAAGAGTTTGTCTATATCGGGCTTTTCATAGTGCACCTGAGTAAGGCCGGCACCATGTAAGTAAGCAACAAGAGCAGTGGCCAAGCTCTTCTGGGCAACATCAAAGCTTGACTGGGCGGCCTTAGCAACATCCTTGTAGCGCACCTCTGCCAACTTGATATAGTTAGCCCGGGAGCGGCCCAGGGCTGAATCAGCACTGTAAGGCAGGCTTGGCCTAGAGACAGTCACCTCTTCCTTCACAGGAAAAGTGAAGCTGGCCTCGAAAACATCTTCCCACTGGGTGGTCTTAGTTTCAAAATTGCTCGCCCCAATAATTCGGCCAATCAATGTTATATCCTCATTGACTAAAATTGCTGGCGATTCCCACTCAAACCAGTCGATACCAGCTTGATTGAGCTTGTCTAAAATTTGAATAGACGGGTCTTTGATGATGTATCCAGCCACGGCTAACCCCCTATTAAGTTGGCACGAGGCCATTTGTCGATATTTTTGCCCCAGGTATCATCGGTATTGGCAGCTTCAACAAAGGCAATGGCGGCCTCAACGGCAGCGGCATATTGGCGCTCTGCCAGAAGCTTTGAAAACACCTCTTTCATATTGCCTAAGCAAGCTTTCCCTTCAGCATCTACATGGGGTGCATTCATCCCGCCTGGCCTCGAAAAAGTTGCCTGGTTCAACCAGCGCAGTCCATCGGAACTAGCAGCCGGAATGATAATTTTGAAATTGCCAATTAAGTGATTGACGTTGTTACGGGTATCTTTGCAGTAAAGAGCTTTAGTCATCACCACTACCTGGTTGTCTTTGACTGTGACGTCGACAATTTTCGGGATAGCCATAATGGCATCAAACTCTTCACCGAGCCCCATCCAAGGAGTTGCCATCTGCTCGTACATTGAACGTTGTGAAGCAATGGCCGCTCGCAGACTGCTGGCAAAAGACTCAGCGTCATTGCGAAGCTGATTTATAGAGGGAGGTGACTGTTCCTCAAGTAATTTGAATTGTCTGGTACACTCCCAGGCAAACATTTCTTCCAGCACGGCTTCCCGCGCATCAGGCTCACTGAGCTGCAAGAGCAGCTTACGTGCTTCTACGAGGAAATTAGCCCAAAGCAGAGCCTCTTCGCTTGTGCCTGACTGAATCAACTCAGAATAGACATAAATAACTCGACCGACCAGCTCACCAACGGCATAACCGTCTGGTGTAATAATCGGCACCCCCATTGGCGATGGCGAGAATACAGTTGTCTTCTTTGGAGCTGGTGAATTCCAATAGAACTCAGGTATCTTCAT
>CALRJJ020000338.1:0-6047 GCA_943367505.1 Flavobacterium psychrophilum
TCGCTGCAACTTTACCAATGTCGGCACCCGAGCAGAGTCGTTTGTCAGTAACAACCCACACTTTGCCAAGTCGGCTCTTTCGCGCTTCACTCCTGCAGATTTCATCAAGCTAGTGGAAAAGCACCGCATTCGCTATCACGAAAAAAAGCTCGGCCAATTGTTCTGCGACCACTCAGCCGAACAAATTGTCGACATGCTCATAGACGAATGCAATCAAGCCGACTGTCAATTTCAAACAGACACAGCTATAAAGTCAATTGCTAAGAACACTGATGCGGCAAGCAGTGGTCGTTTTATAGTAGACACCACAGCAGGAACATTTAGCTGTGATTCGCTTGTCATTGCTACAGGAGGTCTCTCCATTCCGCAAATTGGTGCCACCGGATTTGGTTATGAGATAGCACGCCAATTTGGTTTAAAAATCGTACCAACCGCCGCTGCTCTTGATGGTTTCAGCTGGGGAGATTCTGATCTTGCTCGCTTCAGCGACCTAGCTGGTCTGTCACTTGATACAACTGTATCGTGCAAAAAAGCAAGTTTTAGAGAAAATATTCTTTTTACCCATAACGGCTTAAGCGGTCCCGCCAGCCTGCAAATATCACTTTATTGGTCACCCGGTGATAGCCTCAGCATTGACTTAATGCCCGATGCCAATGCTATAGAGGTGCTGCAGGCAAGAAAAAAAGCAGGCAGTCGACAAGAAATTAAAAATGTACTCGGTGAGCTATTACCAAAGCGCTTCGCTGAATACTTCACTCATTACCTCGATATCAACGGGCCAATGAACACCTTGCCTGATAAAAAGCTGCTGCAACTAGCAGGTTCACTCAATGGCTGGCAAGTAGCACCAGCCCGAACCGTGGGCTACAAAAAAGCAGAAGTAACCAGAGGCGGGGTTGACACCAGCGAACTTTCATCTAAAACAATGGAAGCAAAGAAAGTGCCCGGTCTATATTTCATCGGCGAAGTGGTGGACGTAACCGGTATGCTCGGTGGCTACAATTTTCAGTGGGCCTGGGCTTCAGGCTTTGCCGCTGGTCAAGCAGTATAGAGAAGAGACTTGTGGGCACTAGACTCTTTCAAATTGCACTAATAGCAATACTGACTCTAATACCGCCTTTGCGCCTGGCATATTTTCTATTTACCAACGGCGAAAACTGCGCCAACAATGACGACATAACCTATCTTGAACAGTTCGTGAGAATGACAGGCCCAGGCTATAACTGGCTCAATTACTTTGGCGATACCTTTGTCGATGGCCACTCCACGGCCTTCAATCAAATAGTATTCAATCTCTATGTTCTATTCGGGCATATGAATCAGAATCTGGGTGCGGCCATAGGCATTGCCCTCATGGCCATTAGGCTTGCCCTCTTTTTCGATATGAGCGTAAGCCCGTCTAATAAGTTGAGATGGTACTGCCTGCCACTATTGAGCGCTATTGTCTTCGCCCCCACCGCGGCATCAATACTGACCCAGGGCTCTTTCGCCATTACCTGGCAGTTAGCATTGACACTAGGTGCTGCTGCTCTCTGGGCCTTGTTTCGCCAATCGGAAACGTCCAACAGCAAGGCCATTGCCAGCGCCAGCATTTGCATTGTCTTAGGCTCGTGGACCATTGCCACCACTTTGATAATAATTCCAATTGTCTGGTTTTGGGCCTGGCGTCTAAAATTGTTAAACAAACTATCGCTATTATTTTTAGGGAGCGCCACCGCTCTTTCAATCTTTCCTGATCTGCTTTACCTTGAGCGCGGGGTCGGCACCTCTCGCCCCCTGGCAGAAGTGCTAAAGCCCCTTGATTTGACAATGTTTCTAAGTTCGCTCGGCCGTAACTTTGCCCCAGGAACCGGCTGGTATATGGAACGCATTGCCCCGGCAGAAGTATTTAGTACCCTCGGTTTGATACTACTTAGTGCCATTTGTGTTTTGGCAAAAACAATTAATAAGAGGACAACCGAAGACAATCAAGTCAATCAAAAAATTCTTTGTCGACACTTCTATCCGTCCTTGGCAATTGCCTCCTTTGCCGTGGGCAACTTACTCCTAACCAGCATGGTGAGGCCAATCATTGCCCCCTGGTATGGTCAAATAAGCATTTGGTTTTGGATTGGCTTGGTGGGAATGGCCGCGAGTATTTTCGAGCTAGTTACCAGCGATGAAAAACTCAGATCAGGAGCTAAGATTCTAGCTGCCACCACGTTGATAAGCATTGCCAGCTTTGCTCTATTTTCGCCAGGATTTGAGGACAAGGAATTCTTCTTAGATAACCGCTCTCCGGCATATCTATCGGTTTTGCGCAACTACCAGACGCCACCACCGCCGGGGCTATTACCGCCTTACAAATACATTCCGCTAAAGCCAGAGAGACTGGCTAAAATTCTCGAACAATATCATCTCTCACCATTCGACAAAGTAGACACTATCTTATTTCAAGGCGACTGCGTCGTTCCTGGTTTAGTGCAATTTCGCAACAACGGCACAGACGAAAGCAAGCTTTTCTTCTTGAGCCAAGACAAAAAAGAGATATTTACAGCTACCTATTACAAACGACTAAACCTTTGCCTAGATGGCTCTATGACAGTGACCTGGCATGTCAAAATACCAAACGATGCAAAAGCCGCTCAATTTACGACCGATCTTTGGCCGCTAGAGCAGGCAGGCAAGAAGAGCGCGGACGGAAAAGCAAATGCGCTCACTATCTCAATCGGCACCAATCAGCCGCTAGAATTCGAGATAGAACAGGGAAAGAAGTCAAATGTAAGGGTTGACCTAGTTCCATATCGGGGAAAAGTTGTCGACATTGTCTTCACCCACAAACAAAACACCCCAGGGCCAACAGTGCTTGAAGTGCCGAAGGTAGAAGTTGAGAGGGAGTAACGCAGAGGTGCTTAGGAGCCCGCTGTGCTATTTTGAATAATAAAACTGGGGAAGCGTTGTTAGAATTTCTGTCCAAAAATCTAACAGCGGACTCGTTAGAATTTCTATCCGAAAATCTAACAACGGGCTAGTTAGAATTTCTATCCGAAAATCTAACAACGGGCTAGTTAGAATTTCTATCCGAAAATCTAACAGCGGACTCGTTAGAATTTCTATCCGAAAATCTAACAACAGACTCGTTAGAATTTCTATCCAAAAATCTAACAACGAACTCGTTAGAATTTCTAGCCAAAAATCTAACAACGAACTCGTTAGAATTTCTAGCCAAAAATCTAACAACGACCTCGTTAGAATTTCTAGCCAAAAATCTAACAACGACCTCTTTAGAATTTCTAGCCAAAAATCTAACAACGAACTCGTTAGAATTTCTAGCCAAAAATCAAACAACGAACTCGTTAGAATTTCTAGCCAAAAATCTAACAACGAACTCTTTAGAATTTCTAGCCAAAAATCTAACAACGAACTCGTTAGAATTTCTAGCCAATAATCTAACAACGAACTCGTTAGAGTTTTGATGGCCCCTCACCGACCATGCCTGAAACCGGTAGAAATGGTCCTAGCGTCTGCTAATCAACCACAGCAACCTTGACATTGGGGTAGGCCTTCATTGCTTTACTGTAGTCTTTCCCCAATTCTCCTGGAATCTTCAGATCAATCTTCAAGGCTCTGCGCATAGTCCTGAATCTCGAAAGGTTCTTTTCTGAAAGCCCCTGGCAGCGCCAGATGCGAAGTTCCTCTACATTAGGACAGCTATTGATAGCATTTAGAAGTTCATCATCAACAAAGCAATCATTGAGTTCAACGAATACCAGTTTTTGGCATCTGCGCAAAGCCCTCAATGCTGCCGGTGAAAGCGAATCGTTACAGGTTCTCAGAATCAGTGATCTTAGCTTGGTTGTGGTGTCGAATCTCTCAACTAACTCACTAACGTCATTAAAGTGCTTGAGTCGCAAGATAAGAACACGATTTACAAAAGAATATTTCTTTAACTCTTCACCGCTGATCTCAGAACCGTAGCAGGAAAAAAACAGCAGATCTGGACCCTGATCAATTGACCTTAGCCCCTTATCAGTGAGCCGTACTTTTTCAAGATCAACAAATCTTAGGAGTTTCCACGACTTGAGGGACTGGATAATCTCGTCACCGCAAACGTTTTCCATATCTCCATGCGCTAAGCGTATGCCGCTAAGAACTTCCGCTCCAAAGCGCTCTAAGACCTCTGGCTTTTGCCAGATTAGCAGGTCTTTTGCGTGATCCAGGCTCAGAATTACAGCTTCCTTGGAAGGAACGACAACCTTACCTCGCGCGATTACGCTGCGTTCCGAGTATTTGAATTCAGTGTTTCTCTCAGTAACTGGCGTAAATCGGAATTCACCAATTCGGAAAGGCGGGCAGTTAATAGTTGCTGTTCTTGAATCATTACTGGTGCTCTCGATTGTTCCCTTCGAGTTGAGGTAGCGTTCCAGCTCTTTCACCTGCTGTTCCGGCGGCTTGGTTTGATCGTCCCCTTCTCTGCTTTCATATGTATTAAGAGCACTGCCGGATTTAACGGCACTCTCATTTCCTACTCTTTGAACAAGATGGTTCGTATTTGGCTCTTGCCTATGGGTTTGGAGAATCGCTATGGTCGTGACTAGTGCGGCAGCGCTGATTAAGCTCAGTGCGAAAATAACAGTTAACCGAATCTTTCCAGGGGCTTCATATGCCGGCGTCGGAACTGTCTGTGTGACTTCTTCTGGCAATTTCTCAAAGCCAATGGATTTAACAGTTCTGGATATAGGTTTGTTTTTAGTGACTCGCTCTAGCTCCTCCTGCACTTGTTTCATTGTCTGATAGCGTCGGTCTTTGTTCTTCTCAAGCAGCCTGGCTACCAGGCTCTCCAATTCGGCGGAATAGTTTAAACCACTGGCTTCGTTAAGGGTTGGAGGTTCTTGCTGCAAATGCAGCATCACAGTTTCTATTGCAGATTTGCCTTCAAATGGTGGTCTTCCGCATAGGGCTTCGAATAAAGCGCAGCCGAAGCTGTATATATCGGCTCGGCAGTCCAGTATGTCTCCGACACATTGCTCCGGGCTCATGTAATAAGGAGTGCCAAAAACTTGTCCTGTAGCGGTTAAGCGCTGTCTTTCTAGTCCAGTCAAATTCAGAACTTTAGCGATGCCGAAATCTAACAACATTGCGTGGTATTTAACGGTTGCGTTCCCAGCTTGATTGGCGGTTAGCTTTGATTCAATGAGCATAATATTGCTCGGCTTTACGTCGCGATGAATTACGCCTTTACTGTGAGCATGCTGAAGTGCCGATGCTACTTGGATGAAAATATTCAGAAGGGTATTCAAATCAGGAGCTTGTTGTCGCTTGATCAAATCTCGCAAAGAGAGTCCATCTAAAACCTCCATTACGTAGTATGGGAGGCCGGTTTTGTCCACACCCATATTGAAAATTTTCACTATGTTGTCATGATTAAACTTGCTGATGGCTTTCCCTTCAGCCTCAAATCGGTTCCAATTCTCTTCTGTTATCAGCTTGGGGGCTAACATCTTCAAGGCAAAGTCTTTGCCAAGAATTATGTGCTCTGCCCGGTACACATTACCCATGCCACCGCTGCCCAGCAGTCCTTTGATGCGGTAAGAATCACCAACGACAATATCTTGCGGCAAGATTAAGTCAATGGCATCATCATCTTCTCTAGATTGAGATAAATTGGCTGGCATGTTCTTTAATTCTTCCGCAAACTACGATAGTTTTACCACCCATGAACAGTTTGAGGTGACCAATCCGAAAATCTAACCACAAACAATTGAACCTTTCATCTCGACAGAGCGTTATTAAGGATACACGCTGGTTATGAGGTGCAATCATGAGCTGTCATGGCGATATTCTAAACTTCATCTCCGCCCTCCCCACAAATGCATGGTTTTCCACTCAACAAGTACTAAATCTTGGCACGAGAGAGGCCATAGACCAATGTCTTTATAGATTAGTAAAATGCGGCTATCTCACCCGCATCGCGTGGGGTGTTTTCACGCGAGGAACAAACGAGCAAAACTTTGAACCACTGGCGGTGGCAGACTTTAAAGCGCAAATATTCAAAAAGAAAGTTGCTA
>CALRJJ020000339.1:0-6035 GCA_943367505.1 Flavobacterium psychrophilum
TGCCACGCTAGATGTCAAACGCGCAGAAGGTGGAGTGCCTGCTGGTGCGAAGGTATCAGTTACTGCAGTTGTCGACGGTGTCGCCATCAGTGGTGGCACTGCCAAAGTTGATAGCAGTGGTCTATGCTCAGTCAGCCTAGATTTACCCCACGACATTCCGCGAGGAGAAGGCACTCTAGCACTCATTATCGAAGATGGTGGCGTGGTCGAGACGGCCTCGAAGACTATTCCAATTCTACTGCAAACAGTTGATCTAAAAATGTATCCAGAAGGCGGCGATCTTATCGCAGGCTACCCCAATCGTCTCTATATTCAAGCCACTCTGCCTAACGGAAAGCCTGCAGACCTAGCAGGAAAGCTCATTGCTAAAGGAAACAACGGCAGCTTGACCAATGTAACTGTGGCAGAATTTGCCACCGAGCATGAAGGTCGGGGACGGATTCAATTTACACCTGATGCCAACAAAGAATACTTTCTGGCAATCAATGAACCAGCCGGAATAAAGACAACTTTTTCACTACCGCAAGCAAAAGCCGCTGGTGCATTAATTCGCGCTGAGCAAGACACCTTCGCCAAAGGTCAGCCAGTCACCGTACTCGTGGGTTCTAGCAACCAAAAATTCAGTGTCACCCTGGCCAAGCGTGAGACTGTTATATCAGAGTGTCATGTCGACTTGAGTAAGCGCAACGATGTAAAACCTGGTTCGCTATTGCCAGTAACATTTACAGTACCTGATGACGTTGAAGGAGTTTTGACCGCCACCATATGGAGTGACAAAGATGTGCCCCTGGCCGAGCGCTTGCTCTTCCGCACACCACAGCACCCACTGAAAATCAGCATCAAAGCTGACAAGAAGAACTATATCCCCGGAGACAAAGCCAAGCTTACTGTCAAAGCCACGGATGAAAACGATAAACCAGTTGCTGCAGTTGTTGGTGTAACTGTAACTGACGACAGTGTGCTTGAAATGATCGAAAAGCGCGAGCAAGCTCCACGACTGCCGGTTATGGCATTTCTAGAACCGGAGGTCTCAGACCTGGCAGATGCACATGTCTACCTCGACGACACTAACTCTAAAGCCGCCCTAGCCACTGACCTGCTCTTAGGCACGCAGGGCTGGAGGCGCTTTGCCTTGATGAACCTGACTAAATTCGTTGAAGAGCATGGCGACAAAGCGCGACGGGTTGTAGCACTAAAGATACAAGCGCAACATGAAGTGATGCGCGCCATGAAAGAAGACGGAATGATGCAGCTTGGTGTTCGCGGCATGGCCTTTGGTGCGCCGGGCATGGGTGGAGTTATACAAAAGGGCGCTATGCCAGTTGCCCCCATGGCAGAGCCAGCCAACGATGAAAAACATGCAGGAAAAGATAGACAATTGGCGGCGGCTCCCCAAGACTTATCGAATGTGGCAGCAAACAAAATGCTGCCACCGCCGCCAATCGTGAGCGCATTTGAGAAGAAAGCGAAAGTAGAGTCTGATGCTACTCGCAATCAACTGCAAGCAGCCATGGGCAAAGCTGAAGTGATGAATCGCCGAGCAAGAATAATGGGCGATGCTGATGCCATGTTCGATAACGAATTCGGTGATAAGCGCATGGCCCAAAACGATCTGGTTCTGGTGCGTGAGTTTGCTTACGAAGTACGCAAAGACAGAAACCCCACAGATCGCGTCGACTTTACTGAGACCCTATTCTGGAATAGCGGCGTAAAAACTGACGCCAAGACAGGCGAAGCAACCGTTAGCTTTGGTTTAAATGATAGTGTCAGCACTTTTAGAGTCTTTGCTGATGCCTACAGCGGTAGTGGCTCTCTTGGTGCCAGCAATATCGGTGTTGAGTCAGTGCAACCATTCTATGCCGAGCTTAAGATGCCATTAGAAGTAACCGCTGGCGACCACATTATGTTACCGGTAAGCATGATCAATGCTACCAGCAATGAACTAGTCAGCCCTGATATCTCTATCGATTTAAATGGTGAGTCCAGCGGAAATTCAAATGGAAATTCAAATGGAAGCTCCGGGAGCAGTTCCGGCGCAAACTCAAAAGCAAAATTCAAACTGCTGCCCCTAGTCAAAAATGGCTCCGCCCTTAGCGCCGGAGGCAGAGTGCGCTACATCCAACCAATTGATGTAGACGCCCTGCAACTAGGCGCCACAAAATCTGGCGAAACAGCGTTTGGCGTGGGTACCTTCCCCTTAGTTCTCAATGCTAAATCTGGTCTTTTCCAAGACAAAATAACCAGAACCTTAAGCGTCAAACCCAAAGGCTTCCCTATTGAAAAATGTTTTGGTGGCATGATTGAGCCAGGCAAATCGGTGGTGCACACTATCACCATCCCCAAAGAAGTTATCGCCGGCAGTATCGCCTCCAATTCAGCGGTCTATCCAACGCCACTGGCTAATATGACAGAAGCGCTGCAACGGCTGATTCAAGACCCCTGCGGCTGCTTTGAGCAGACCTGCTCCACCAGCTATCCATTGACTATGGCACAGCAATATTTTCTCTCTCACACCGGAGTCGACCCCAAACTTGTGGAAGCCTCGCGCAAAAAGCTTGATACCGGCTATAAGATGTTGGTTGGCTTCTGGTGCCCAGACAAAGGCTACGAATGGTTTGGTGAAAATCCAGGCCATGAGGCGCTCACAGCGTTTGGCTTGATGCATTTCAGCGATATGGCTCAAGTGCGCGAAGTTGATAAGAACATGGTGGCCTCTACTCGGGCCTGGCTCTTCAAACAAAAAGACGGCAAGGGCGGCTTCTCTCGCAAACGCCGAGCTCTTCACACCTGGATTGAAGACAAAGACTGCTCGAACGCATACATCTTGTGGTCGCTGCTTGAAACCGGACAGCCAGCCGCTGATCTCAAGCCCGAAATTGACTCGCTCAAGAGTGCCGCTGCCTCAAGCCAAAATAGCTATGTGTTGGCTCTAGCCGCCAATGCACTCTATCTATCAGACAATAAGGCCGAAGCTAAAAAGCTCATGGATAAGCTAGCAGCTAAGCAAAAAGCAGACGGCAGCATTGGAGACGTTAAGAGTTCGATTGTGGGCAGTGAAGGCGAAGCCCTGGCCGTGGAAGGTGCAGCTCTAACAACACTAGCGTGGATGCGCGAACCGGCTTATGCCGGCAACGTCGAAAAATCAGTGAAGTTCTTGGCCGACTCATGCAAGGCCGGACGCTATGGTTCTACTCAATCAACAGTGCTGGCACTGCGCGCTATTGTTACCTACGACAAATTGCGCGCCAAACCAAAAGCACCAGGCAAAGCACGCCTCTATGTTGACGGACAATCAATTGGTGATTGGGCTGACTTCACCCCTGCCACCACCGGTGCTATTAAGCTTCCTGATCTCAGTGAGCTACTCACACCCGGTGACCACAAACTAGAGCTGCGCATGGAAGGCGGCGCGCCAATGCCCTACTCGATAGCGGTCAACTACAACGCTATCAAGCCAGCCAGTTCAGACCACTGCAAACTTGATTTAAAAGTTTCGCTCGCTCAGACCAAACTGACAGAAGGTAATGCCACAGAAGCAAACGTTACTGTCACCAACAAAGAGAAGGCCGTGGTGCCAACTCCTGTGGCCATCATCGGCCTGCCTGGCGGCCTTGAACCACGGCACGATCAATTGAAAGAGCTGGTGAAGAAAGGCAAGATTGATGCTTACGAAGTGCGTGGTCGCGAAGTAGTGCTCTACTGGCGCACCCTAGATGCGGAAGCAAAGGTCGATATTCCATTGAGCCTAATTGCTGCCGTACCTGGCACCTACACTGGCCCAGCCAGCCGCGCTTATCTCTATTACACCGATGAGAATAAGCAATGGGTAGATGGATTAGCGGTGGAGATCACCGCGAAATAGGTTGCAAGAAAATTGCTGGTAGGAAAATAGCTTGTCGGAAAATAGCTTGTCGGAAATTGGAATATTAAATTGAAATAGGAGCAAGCAGTCTGCAATGTAGAAGCGTAAGAAATTCACAGTGAATTTCTTACGCTTCTTGCTTACAAAAGAGAATTAAGCCCGTACTACTGACAGCCCAATACAGTAAACTCTGCAGTCATAGCGAGACATAGCGGAAGGCAGAGAGAAATGCAAACACACATAAGCTGCTGGATGTATAGCGGTGGTGGCGGCAACGACATTTTTGAAGGTCTGAAATACTTTATTGGCTTCGATAGATTGCTGGTGAGCGATAAGGTTGTACAGATCGACATCGAATTTCTCTTTTCTGCTCGCAATGCAGTAAGTCATTTAAAATCATCACACGAGCGCTTTCAAGCCAATTTACCGAAGAAACCGGTTTTTAAATATTTCAAAACCACAAAAAAGCTTTCTATCAAACTGGCAAGCAAAGTTGATGCAGCAAACTATGATTTTTATGCACGCAACTCGAATCCCTTCGAACACCTTCTTCCATTCATGAAAGAAAACATCGACAAACACAAACAATCGATCGCTAAGGATCTAGCAATGCCACGTCATCAGGAATTTGCCATTCTATTTCAAGAACTCAATGAGCTGTTCAGTGAGCATAATAGCGAATTGAAAAAGAAATGGAGCCTGGATTGCCAGCCAATCTTAGATGAAATGAGCAGACAGAAGGAAAAACTTCCGAAAAACCAGGAAGAGCTCTCGGCAATAATTAGTGATGCGCAAAGAGAGCGTGCTGCCACTCCTCAAATCGAATTTGAAATGCCGATATATCACGCGGCTCCTTTGCCAAAAGTCTTTCCTGTTAATCGCTACGAAGGTGGCTCAAACTATATTGGTAAGACGAAAAACGGGGAGCAATTCTGGGCGCAGGTAGCAGCTCAGACAGCGAAGCAAAGTGAAAATAGAGAAAATGGCGAAAATAGAGAAAATAGCAAAGATGAATGGCAGTATCGAAAGACCTGGTATGCCATTCTGCACAAATTCGACAAGAACGGCGCACACATAAGCACCAGAGCAGAACGGATAGGAACCACCAGCGAAGGTGAAGTCAAGATTTTGCAGAGAGCTAAGACTCGTATGGAAGAGCTACTTGCAGACCTGGGCTCAATCAAGTACGAGAGAATCAAAATTCAACTGTTCCAAGCTGTCATCGACGGTTTCACTTTCGGCTTAGTCGACACCTCGACCGAAGAACTGGGTGACACAGTTACGATGCAACCAGGGGACCTCGTGTTCTATCCACCTTGGAACGGTGACTACGATACTTAGTCAGACCCGCTAACTCACAACTTTGCACAGCAGAACCCCTCTTTACATCAGAGCAAACTCAGGAAAGCATAGTGCCCTCTGGGTTATTCTTGCACTGTACCTAGAGGAGCCTATGCATGCGCAAGACTTTTGCCACCTTAATTTCACTAGCACTGAGTGGCTGTTTTGCGGCCAACGGCGCACTGGCACTTGATTCTACAGATACCAAAGATGCGAAAGACTCCAAACGACCACGGGTTGGTCTAGCCCTCGGCGGCGGCGGCTCGAGAGGCTCAGCCCACGTAGGCGTTCTCAAAGTTTTACTTGAGGAAAATATTCCAATTGACTTGATTGCGGGCACAAGCATCGGCTCGGTGGTTGGTGGTTTCTATGCATCAGGCATGCCCATTGAAGATATCGCTCAGGTATTCGAGAAAAATACATTCACCAAAGAATTTGCACCCATGCCAATTCTGCGCTTGATGCTTGAGCCAACAGCCATGACTTTGAGATTGTTTGGCTACCGCCCCTACGACGGCCTCTACTATGGCTGGAAGTTCAGAAATTATGCAGACAAAGCTGTGGGCGATAAGAAAATCGAACAATTCAACATTCCTTATGCTGCTGTTGTTACCGACGTTGTGAGCGGCAAAAGCTGCCGTTTAACAGAAGGCGATCTTGGTGTTGCACTAACTGCCAGCACCGCTGTGCCGGAACTAAGAAAGCCTGTTCAAATAGGTGACCATCTCTACTGTGATGGCGGAGTAATTAACAACGTTCCTGTTAACCACGCCCGCGAAATGGGCGCTGATGTAGTTATCGCCGTGGACATTGACGAATATTTAAAAGATAG
>CALRJJ020000340.1:0-6027 GCA_943367505.1 Flavobacterium psychrophilum
AAGCTACAACCACATACCCGATAAACTCGGCGATCACCGGATGGCCCCTGTAGGCCACACGCATTGCTCCCTCAGAGAGAAAGAAGGGAGCACCTAAAACACCTAAAGCACCTAGAGCACCTAACGGCGCGAACATCATAAGAAAAAAAACATCATAGATCTGAATAGTTCGAAAGCTATAAAACACCCACGGCAAAAGCAAAAGGGCGACCCCGCAAGTAATACCAGCTACACTAACAATTCGGGTGATTGACTCTTCACGAGCCTGATCCCGTTGAATAATTTCAAGAGTAATGGTGTCGCTCACCGTAACAATCTCCTACTGCGCCACCGCTAAACGATAAATCTTGCTCTACTATGTCCGTTGAATAAATCCGAAGCGAAAACAAACCAGCTCGATCACCAGTGTTTACTCTTCTCTTTTCGATCTCTTTCAAACCACTCATAATATGCAGGGGCAATTGCTGCTGCTATAACTGAACCGACTGCAAGCTCAGCCAATAACTGTATCTTTCTGTGGTCACAGTTTTGTTCCTCAACTTTAGTTATTGAATCCGCACCGTCTATCTTCGCAAGTCTAGTTTCACCGAAAAGTTGTGACGCTTCCATGCCTAGCAAAGGGCAGAATAATCGGGCGCACTCAAATAGACATAGAATCGTCACACCCCATAAAAGACTGGCGGATTTGAGTTTGAGGATTGGGAACTTGGATTACCGCTAGACTAATTACCGCTAGATTAGTTAGTTTCTTTCACCTTACTTTGCGCTACATGGTGTCTTTCCATGGCTGGCAAGCTAATGAAGGGCAAAGATCCACCACCTGAAAATGTAGGCAATTCACCATCCCATTTCTCCACAGCTCTCAATTGTATAAGGCTAGGATTCTGTGCAAGAGCGTTGGCTTCGCGTTGAATGGCCTGAGCTCTTTCAATACTCTCTTTTCTTATCTGATAGGCTGCGGCATCTGCGTTCAATGTTTTTTCTCGCGCAGCGGCTTCGGCTTCGGTGATGCGTCTTTCTTTCTCATTCTTAGCTTGTAGAGCTTGTTGTTCAGCTTTGACCTTGGCTTCAATTGATAAGTTAAACTCTTTAGAGAAATCAAAATCAGTAATGGCTACGTTGGCAACCATAACGGCACCATCCAATTTCTTTTCAGACAGGGTGTGTCCGATGTAGGTCTTAATTGCATCAGTTACCATTTGCTTTACTGTCTCACGCTTAGTTACCAATTCTTCTGCAGTGTATTTAGCAGTGATGGCTTTCAAGCTTTCTTGCACCGCTGGTCCGACTATTGTTAGGTCGATCTTGTCTAGATCGCCTACAGTTTGATAACTTTCTGCGGCCATAGTCGGTGAAATGCTGTGTTGAACAGATATCGTTGTTTCAATTGTCTGCAAGTCTTTTGAGGCTGCGGCAGCTCTTACTTCAAACGATTTCAATCGAGTGTCGATTTGAACCACATCATCCATAAAAGCTGTCTTTAAGTGGAATCCAGGTGGCAATTCTTCAGTGTTTACCGCACCCATTCTTTTGAGTACGCCGACGTGTCCGGCATCAACTGAGACCCAGAATCCTGTCAATAAAGGAATTGAGAGTGCCAGTACAACTCCGCATACAAGCATGCCACCTAATGCGGTTCCTACTACTTTTTGTGCTGATGTGTCCATTTTAGATCTCCAAAACAACCTAATGCCATCGACCTTCGATAGCATTAGCTCTCCGTGCGTTCGCCGCGTCGGAGTGTGTACTATATGTATTTACGGCTTTAGAACTTCTTTTCTAACGACAGATTGCATGCACCGTCACTTTCGATTCAGTTCACGGTGCAGCTAATGCGATTTTTATCTTGGCGTGCAGCCTATTTTTTGACTTTTCATTTTGATTGGCCGTCATCGGCTCGTGCTAATTCCCAATGAATCCAAATTATCACGCAGCTCGATAAGCCCATTGCAAATTTACCAATTCCTCATAATCCAGAAACTAACCGCTTTCAACCGGCAGATATAGATTTGTCACAAAAGCTGTATCAAAATGTTTTCCAGGCAATGACAAAGTCACAAACGTAGTCAGCAAGAACAGCCAGCGCACTAAACATTCTTGAGAAAAGGGGCAATATAAATGAATGATGTATCTACATTCGACCGCCATACCTGCAATTTCGCTCGTAAAAACGAATCTTCCGACCTTCCAAGCAAAATAAATTCTTCTACCTCACTTATGGCTGCGAGCAATGCCACCGCCATAAGAAATGTGGCTGACTTATCTGCCAATGCAGTAGACAATTTTAAGACTAGCTATCTGCAATTAAAGAAGCAAAACATCGCCTGTTGACAGATCAGTTCAAGTAGTTCGGCGGAGACTTGTTAGCTCGGCCAAAGGGTAATTGCTTAGCAACTTTATCTTTTTACAAAAATCGTTCAAAAACAAAAGAGGCCAGTAAATGATAGATCAGCCAAATGAGAGACCAATTCTTGAGAGCTTCCACGGTGGTCTCAACTTAAACTCACTGGACATTATGAAGTCATCGGCTGAACCTACCCTGAGCAGTCTACCAGCCCTGAGTGAGCAGCTACAGCAACAACAGCCTCTGCGCCGCCTACCAGCCCTGAGTGAGCAGCAACCGCTGCAGGCTCAACCGACTCTGCGTAGACTGCCGACACCAAGCGAGTCCACAACAAGGCAGCCAGAGACTGCACCTAGACGACCTGAGACGCAAGCTCCAAAAGCACCAACTGAAGATGCAGAGGTACCCCGTCCTCACCGCAACAAACGAAGTGCCTGGCAAGAATTGAGCAGCAATGTAATAGAAATGCCATCAGCACTTGCCTCGGGCTACTTCATGGCAAATAGAGCCGGCGAAAACGTGGCCAAGGCAAATGTGATCAAGGTGAAAAGCCTCAGTGAAATTGCCGTTCCAAAAGAGATAGCCATAGATTTCAATACGAGCCGTGAGCAATTAAGCGCTAAGTTAAAAAGTAGGTTGAGTGAAGCAAAGGCAGCAGTGGAGAGCACACTGGAGGCTAACCCTAGTTTGAATGAAAGAGGTTATGCCTATCAGTTTAAAAAGGCTCAGTTAAGCGAGAAAATGTGGGACAGGATTCATCGCCCAGGTAACCTTAATGAGGTGATCTCTGCAATCGACAAAGTGCCCAGATATGTCTCTCTTGAGCAGCTAGAGAAACTACAGCAGGGAAAGGTGCCAGAATCAGCGGTACTGACTCCTGAAAAACTACAGCAGGCCAGCGAATATCTTGAACACTTAGGTAAGAGCCCTCTGCTACAAGAAGAAGACATGACGAATTGGACCACTGAACTAAACGAGAATGCTAGAAAATTTAGAGAAGCGCTAGCACAGAGCACTCCCACCGATTTAACGGAAAGTGGCAGAGTCACCCAGGCGGCTGAGAAAGAATTCTATGATAGTGTCTTGAATCTTCGCCATAATGTGGGCCTGAAGAAGCATGCAGCAGATCTCGACTTACAGGAGCTAATTAGAACTGAGCCAGATCTTTTTGTAGAAGGCAACCGCTTCGAGTTCGATCCAGACATCACGCCAGAAAAGGCTGCCGAACTGAAACGCCCAGATGAGTTAAGGGAGCTTCTATCTAAAGTTGAGAAGACTCATAACCCGGAAGCAGAAAAGCTAATTACGAGCCAAGGAGAGCATCTTGAAAATCTTAGAGGCTTAAGCAAGAATGCGGTAATCCAAAGGGAGGGACTGACCGAGGTGGCTACTAGTCTAGAAAATAATGCTGCCAAAGTTATTCAGTCAAGGAGCACGGCGTTCAACGCAATGCTTGGGGAACAGCCAAGACTTGTGAGAACGGCTCTTCTCACCCTTGGTGCCGGCGTCGGCGCTAACTGGGCAATAGACCGATTGTTCTTTAATGGCCAAAATACAGGCATGACCACCCACGCTGCCAACATATTTGCGCCAGCAATTTTGCTCTCTGATTTCAATCCGAAGCTGAAATTCGGTGTTATCGCCGGAAGCCACTTATTGGCCCGTATTTCTGAAATACCGAAGTACAAGCATCTAGAAAGAACAAAATTGCACTAAGACTCGATTAAGAGCAGATACTCTTCTACATCCAGACGTCTAGCATGCACCGCAGTTGGACGGTCACGAACCACACCAAAAATGGGCTTTTCTGGCAAAAATGGGCGATCGAATTGTCCCAGGCACCAGAGCAAGCCGCCATATGAAGATGGATCGTTTCCATCAAGAGCCAGTCGATGATTGAGACTGATCATCTTAGCCAGGGCATCTTCAAAATCTTTTGTCCATTGCAAAAAAGCTTTTCCCCAGGTCATTCGCACATTATTATGCAATTCACCCCGATTGAGCAAAGAGAGCTGGGCAGCGTTCCATAACCGATCATCTGTTTTGGCGAAAAAAAGCTCGTCATAAGAATAAATCTGCGGCCGCCGATCAGACTCATGGTCACGCAGCGATTGAATGGCCCAGGACGGGATAGCTTCTGAACTTTCGAGTTGAGGTGTAAATCTACAAAACGTATAAGCTAACTCGCGCCAGACCAATAGCTCGTCCAGAAACTTGTCTGCAGCGGCGCTCTTAAATGAAGCGGCCTCGCGTGCTATCAAAAAAGGCGAAACATGACCTAACCTGAGATAGGCAGACATCCTACTAGATGGCGAAAGAAGAGGATCATTTCTATCTCTGTCATAGCGAGGCAATTGCTTTTTAACGAAAGAGCGCCATCTCTGATAGCCCGCCGTTGAACCACCCGTGGTATCACAAATCGGTTTCACCTCATGATCAATATCAAGCGAAGGCAAAAGCGAAGAAAGAAGCGCAGTCAGGTCTATGTGCTCTAAAGCAATCCGCTCGTCCGGGAGCTCTAGCTTAGGCATACGCGAAGGCCGATAATCAATTTCATCATAAACGGCCTCAAGTCTTGAAGCGCGTTCTTTTGCTGTTTGCTGTCGATAAACAAAGGCCCGGTCGTATGCCTTGCCCGCTACTTGCATAGGCACAATGCAGGCCGTATCGACCAGCCAGATCGGTACCTCTGAATTGTCATGCAATCTTTGCTTGGCGTCGCGTTCACTTGGCACAGGCATGTCTTCAGCAACAACAATGGCAGCCTCTGCAGCTAATTTGTCGAGAAAACGACAGGCATTCCGCCTTTGAATCCAAAATAAATAGTCAATAGAGCGCTGCAGAAGCTCTTGCTGGACCTCACGTGCTCCTTCAATCTCAAAAGCGAAACGGCGCTCAGAGGCGTAGGGCTCTTCCTCAGAAATCTCTTGGTAGATCAAGAGGGGCAACGATAAATTCTCTGAAATCTGCAGGGCTACGTCGAGAGCGGGATTTTCATGGGCTCTGACGGCATGCTTCATCCAATAGAGAACATATTTGCCCTCTATTCTTCCATCTCTAAAAATACTTATGCGCTGACGTAGAAAATCACTAAATATGTCAAGAATTGTGCTCAACTGGCTGCCCTCAACGATTCCAAGATAGCCAGATTCTAGTCTAAAAATTGACGACTGGTTACTCATTTTCCAGCTTCTCCAGCAAAACTTACGACCATTAGATGCCTGCCAAGGCTGCTAAACTTACCTGGTCGTTCCCGGTAGACTGAGACAAGCTATGTTTACTTTCGGCTGTGCTTATTATCCCGACTACGTGAGCGAGAAGTCATGGTGTCGAACCGCTAGCGGCGAGGTAAAGCTCGTCGCCTGGCAAGACTCGATAAAATACAATCTCGAACGCATGCGCCAATGCAAAGTAGCCACCATACGCATGGGTGAGTTTAGCTGGTCGACAGTTGAGCCCAGGCGCGGACACTTAGATTTTTCTATATTTGAATTCACTTTAGATCAAGCCCAAGCTCAAGCAATTGACGTCATCTTCTGCACCCCGACTACAACCCCACCAAAATGGCTGGTGGATGAAATGCCCGAAATATTGCCCATCACAAGAGATGGCAAAACCATACCTTTTGGCAGCCGCAGGCACTACGACGTCAACAGCGAACGCTACAAAGAAGAATCAAGAAG
>CALRJJ020000341.1:0-6020 GCA_943367505.1 Flavobacterium psychrophilum
TGAAATAGGGTGTTTTATAAGTAAACGATAAAAAAGTGCCGGTGGAGGCGCCCTCATGACAGATAGTCTAAACGAGGCAGCAAGCCAACCGCCGGCTAATTTTTAGAATACCCAAAGCACTTGGGTGCCTAAACCTTTTTCAAGCCAAAATCAAAGATTTTATTTGCCACTCTTGGCGGGAGCGGCTTTAGCTGGTTCGGTTTTAGGTTCGGCTTTAGTTTCCGCTTTTGTCTCGGATTTTGCCTTAGGGTCGGCCTTGGGTTCGGCTTTAGTCTCAGGCTTAGCTTCTGTTTTCGTATCCGCTTTAGTATCTACTTTAGCTTCCGCCTTAGCAGGTGCAGCTTTCTCGGCGCCAGTTTCTTTCTTCGTTTCGGTTTCTTTAGCGGCGCCATCTTTGACAGCACTTTCTTTTGCAGCTTCACCGTCTTTTGCAGCTTCACCGTCTTTAGCAGCGCTATCTTTTACAGTACCATCTTTGACAGCCTCACCGTCTTTAACAGCGCCATCTTTTGCGGCCTCACCATCTTTAGCAGCGTCACCTTCAGGCTCTGCTGTGGTAGCGGCTGGATCAGCTTTTATGGTGCTGGCATGTGGATCATATTTCAGTGCTTCTTCAACGGCTGAAGCCGAGATCGAGCCATCATCAGCAACCAAGCGCGGATCGATTTTTACCCCAGCGAGTTTTTCAGAGAATGACTGGGCGCCATCAAAGACGGGAGGAATAACGATCAGGCCTTTGGTATCGATATAACCTTGGCGAGCGTTGGCAACACCAACCAGAGCCAATCCTTCAGAGAAGTCTTCAGCATAAGTGAACCGTCTCTTGATAACAGTCTTGCCTTTCTTGTTCATGAAGCCATACTTACCGCGCTTCAAACTCAAGCCAAGCTCATCGTGGAAGAAATTGCGCGACTGCAGGGCGTCACTCATAGACATAGTGCCGATAGTATCTAAGATGACAAAGTCAGAGCCGAAGTAGCATTCAGCAACCCGGTCATGGAACTGCTTAGCTTGGTCATACTTAAAATCAATGATGACTTTGCCAGTAGGGTCAACATAACCCCACTTGCCCAATTTGCTAACGGCAGCCAAGCCTTCCGAAAACGGTCCAACCGCATCATAGGCAGGAGGAACCTTGGTATTGCCTGCTTTATCGATGAAGCCCCATTTATTTCCCTCTTTGAAAGAGCAGTAAATTATGGTGTTAGGCTCAAGAGGTCGATTGGCTTCACCGCACTCACCGATAGCCTCAAAGGCGGCCGGACAAGTTGGAGCACCGGTCTTATCAATCAGGCCCCATTTACCACCAAATGTTTTGACAGCCGCTAAGCCCTTGGAAAACCGGGTTACTTCTTCATACTGCCGTTCAATAATGAACTTGCCGGTGTTGTCAATGAAGCCCCACCGGGATGAAAGGTCAGCTGCAGCCAGGCCATCAGAGAAAGGCAAGACTCGCCGGAACTGCGGTTTGATTACAAATTTACCTGTGTGGTCAATGAAGCCCCACTTCGGTCCTAACTCGATAGGCGCTTGAGAAACCTCTTCTTTCTTGCCGCACGCTCCCAGTGACATCACCAGCATTAGCGAAGTAATAATGTGTCTAGCCTTAGAGTGCTTAAAATTTCGCGACATCTTGAGTATTCTTTCTTCCTATTAGAGCAACCATACAAATAATAAGCTGTCTTCGCTACTATTGTCCAAGATCCTAAAAGATCTGCACCATTTACAGTGCAGAGTCTTTTCTGCTTGTGTTTTGTATGATGTGTTACTACCTCAGAGAGATACTACAAAAGATATAAATGGCTAACTACTTACTTGAAATTGGCGTAGAAGAGCTGCCAGCAGGCTTTGTTCCTGAGGCTGAGGAAAGACTTAGAGAACTACTCCGAGCCAACCTTACTGAAGCCAATATTGCTTTCAAGCAAATTCGCTCTTATTCAACACCACGAAGGCTTACCGCCGTTGTTGAAGAGATTGCCGCAGTGCAGACAACAACTGAAAAGAAAGTAAAAGGGCCAGCGGTCAAGAGTAGTTTTGATGCCAACAACAAGCCCACTCCTCAAGCCGAAGGCTTCGCCAAGAAGCACGGTTTGACAGCTGCTGAACTTCTGCGCGAAGAAGTAGGTGGAATTGAATATTTACATGCTCTAGTTGTAAACAGCGGCAAAGCAACCCAAGAAGTGTTGCCTGAGATAGTAAACAAAGTAATTGGCCAAATTTCTGGCGAGCGCTTGATGCGCTGGGGCGAGTGTGAAGTTAAATTCTCGCGGCCGCTTAGATGGCTAGTCTCTCTGCTCGACGACAAACTTGTTGATATCACCGTCGCCAACTTCAAGAGCGGACGCTTGACAAGAGGCCACCGCATTTTACATCCCGGTGAAATCTCCATAGCCCACGCCGACAAATACGAGGAAACTCTGAAAGAGGCCTTTGTTATTGTTGATCCGGCTAAGCGCCGCCAAATGGTTGAGTCGCAGGTCAGTGCCAGAGCTGATGAACTCGGTGGAACTGCACCACAATTGAAATCAGGCCTTCTTGACGAAGTTGTCAACTTGACCGAATGGCCCACCGCACTTGTTGGTCAATTCGAGGATGGCTATCTCACCCTGCCAGCCACATTGATTGAAACAATCATGATTCACCACCAACGCTATTTCCCTGTAGAAGCAAAAGAGCAGAAGGATTTATCAAATCGTACGCTCTTGCCTTACTTCATCACCATCACTAATAACGATAGAAAGGAAGCGGCACCGCACATCAAACAGGGCAACGAGCGCGTTTTGAGAGCCCGTCTGGCCGACGGCAAGTTCTTCTTCTTTGACGACAGTAAGGCAAAACTTGAAGACCGTCTGCCAGCCCTAGCAAAATTGACCTACCAAGAAGGCCTGGGAAGCTACGGCGACAAAACTGACAGACTGAGCCAATTAGCAACAGTTCTGACAAACAGCGAACCAGCCAGCAGTGTTCTGTCTAATCACGAAAAAGCAAACTTAGTGAGAACCTGCGAATTGATGAAACTCGATTTAGTCAGCAATCTCGTGCGCGAGTTGCCTGAATTACAAGGGTACGTTGGCAGCTGGTACGCAAAGCGCGAAGGTGAGCCAGAAGAAGTGGTGCAGGCAATTCTCTCTCATTACGCTCCTCGCACCAGCAATGATGCCATCCCTCAAGACCGTCTGGGCCAACTAGCCGCCGTGCTAGACAAGCTTGATCATGTGGTCGGTCTTTTTGCCTTAGGCAAAAAACCAACCGGCTCATCTGACCCCTATGCTCTGAGACGCAATGCTCAAGGTCTTATTGATATTGTTGTTGACGGTCTCACCGATTTGCCAGTGAACCTTACGACATTGACTGCCAGCTTGTTGATGGCCTTCGAGCCTCTGCTGGAGAATTCAGCCAACGCTGAAAAGAATGGCAGCCAAAATGGCAAAAAATCTGCTGGGCAGAAGTTCGATAACGAAGCTATTGCCGCTGAAGTAAAAGACTTCATCATGCAACGTCTCAAAGGCAAATTGCTCGATTGTGGCTACGGCAAAGAAGTTGTGGAAGCTGTGCTTGGCGCTCGCGACCCGCTCGCCAACATCAGTGATGTGATGGTGCGGATGAATACTGTCAAGCATATGGTGTCAGCTCCAGGAGCTGCTGACCTTATGCGCGTTGGTATCAGAATTGGCAATATCCTCAAGCCCGATTCACCAGATGTAGTGCAGGCAGATGCTTTGACCGGAGCATCAGAGAAAGCACTCTGGGAAGCATTCCAAAAGAATGTCAAAGCCAATTGGGAGCGCAGCAAAGAAGGCTTTACTCTGCCAACCACAGAAGCCGAGTATCAATCACTACTTGATCTATTACATAAGCTCACACCATTTATTGATAGCTTCTTTGAAGACACCATGGTCAACGATGAAGACATGGCAAAGCGCAACAATCGCCATGGCATCCTCAAGAACATCGACCGTTACTTCCGTGCCCTGGCAGATTTCACCAAGCTGCAAGCGCTCACCAACTAAGATGATTTTGGCGGCTTAGACTACTTCAGCTTTCAGGCATAACAATGACTCTGCAATTTGGCTACGAACTTAAAAGCGCTCTAGGGCAGAAGCGCAAACTGGGGATAGCCCGGTTTTTAACACAGACCTTAACACAGACCTTAATACCGGCTTTGATACCAAGCCTAGTACTAACACTAGCACTACCATCTTTTGCACCAGCTCTAGCTGTCAATTCAGATCTGCCACCAGAGTCGATGCACGTGCCTTTGTTGGCAACAGAAAAATCAGTCAGCACCTATGTGCCTTCAGCGGCGGCTGAGGGCCAGGGCATAGCTGTCAATGTCATTTACACCGGCAAAGCACGGTTTAAAGATGGTGCCCCCGTTGCCGTGGTGGCACCTGGCGGTGTTGGCCCTGACGGTCTTTCTTTCAACATGCACGCAGCACAGGTTGGAGCAGTCGAGGTACGTTTTGCTTTTCCTGGTGGTGGCACCCCTCAATTCGGCACCAAAGGCACTTTTGATAACAGGGGCGCTCGCTCAATAGAGGCCTTTAGAGATGTGTTGCTATTTGCCGGCGGTCGCAAAAACGACTATAAGGGTCGTTCCTTTGAAGAGCTAATGGCCCCGGTTATTAAGATAAATCCGGCTAATTTGGGCATTGTTGGTTGGGACAATGGCGCCAACATTGCCTTAGTGACTATGGCTAAATACGGCATCGATTCAAAGGAAAGTTCAGCTCAAGAGGCGCAACCGCAGGACGTTATAGACTTTGTCAAATGGCTAGCCCTATATGAAGCACCAGTTGGCTCGATGTTTTCGCCAGCTAATTTAGGCTCTTCCTCTGATCTGCTGCGCAATAAGCATTATAGAGAAGGCTCAGCAGCCACAGGCAATCTTCTAATCGATTATCGCAAGTTGAAATGGAAAGAGCGCGCCTTCCGCAATCCCAATAAATTTTCAGGCAAGAAACGGGGCTTGCCCGGTATCAAGGGTGTTCTATTCTTTGATGACAACGACAACGATATCTGGGAAGAATCAAGAGAATATGCTTTCAACCCCGCCCTCGATACAGAGCTAACCAAACAATATTTCCCACCGCAAGTGACCGCAGCCTGTCAACGACTAAAGGTCTTCGGCGATGAGTGGCCTACCAATGTTGCCACCGTTGCACAGACAGAAGAATACTTCAGCGAGCGTGATGGCTCTTTGTACATTCCTCAGATCACAAGCCAATTTCCCAAGCTACTCGTCAGTATGTTTGCTTCAGCAGTTGACCATAATCAGCAACAGCTTGACCATCCTCATATATGTTTTCTCTACAATCTCTTTCTCACCAATAAAGTGCGCTGGTTAAGACTGAACCCAGACCCATGCTACATGGGGGCTATTTCGGGATTGAGCGCCTTTAACTTCGTCAATAACAAGCCTAATAATCCCTTAGACCCCTCAACCCTGATCACTCAGCTTGAGCCTGAGGGAATAGTTCCCGACTATGTTTGTATGCAAGGCATGGTAGCTGAGTTAGTCGATAGGCTAAAAACCCGTAATTTGGTTTATCCCATCACCCAACCCTTGGCTCCCTATTCTAGTGGCGCCGCTGAAGCCAAAGCTGAAGCAGAAGCTAAGCATAAAGCTGCCATCGACGCTGCCACAAAGGCAGAGAAGCTCAAAGAGCAGGGCGAAAGCGGAGCCGAAGTAGAGGAGAAGCCCGAGACTAAGGCTCAGCCCAAAGGAAATAAAGGAAATACTTCGGCGCCAAACCCCAAATCGCCCCAAAAACCTCTCAATGGCGCAAACAAAAGTGGTAAAAAAAGGAATTAAAAGTCGCCTGTGCTAGTATCTTTACTAGTGTCATTGAGGAAATTGTCATGATAAATCCAGTCACCGTTGGCGTCTTATTTGGCATTGCGCTGCTTGTTTTTGGACCAAAGAAATTGCCTGAGCTAGGTAGATCGCTTGGTCAAGGTATCGGCAACTTCAAAAAAGCCTTGAACGATGCTCAAGAAGAAGTAGCTACTGCAGTGAA
>CALRJJ020000342.1:0-6013 GCA_943367505.1 Flavobacterium psychrophilum
TGAGATCGCCACAACCGAATACGAAGCATCAAGGAGATGTTAGCCATGTCCACAGAGCCTGATAATGCCTTTCTCGTTGATGCTCGGCCACTTCTGAAGGCGCTGCGGGGCATGAAGCGTGGTGATTTCTCTGTGCGCATGCCTCTAGATGCTACTGGTCTCAGTGGTGAAGTCTCATCTGCTTTCAATGATTTGGCCGAGTTGAACGAGCGACTTCTCAATGAACTGCAGCGCATCGGTAACATCGTTGGGCGAGAAGGTGAAATTTCACACCGGGCACGTCTGGGAGATGCCGCTGGTTGTTGGGCTGAGGCCATTGGTGCGGTCAATACTTTAGTAGGTGATCTGGTCAGGCCTACCACTGAAGTGGCCCGAGTGATTGGCTCTGTCGCCAAAGGCGACCTCAGTCAAAGTATGTCTTTAGAAATCGAAGGAAGTCCACTCAAGGGTGAGTTCTTACGAACAGCCAAGACTATCAATACTATGGTTGAGCAGCTTGGTTCTTTTGCTTCTGAAGTAACTAGAGTGGCTAAAGAAGTAGGTACAGAAGGCAAGCTCGGTGGGCAGGCACAAGTTAGTGGTGTCTCTGGTACCTGGAAAGACTTGACTGAGAACGTTAATTCGATGGCCGGTAATCTCACCGCCCAGGTGCGCAATATTGCTGAAGTTACTACTGCTGTAGCTACTGGTGACTTATCGAAGAAAATTACAGTAGATGTAAAAGGCGAAATTCTAGAGCTGAAAAATACCATCAATACGATGGTTGATCAGCTCAGCTCTTTTGCTTCAGAAGTGACACGGGTGGCTCGTGAGGTTGGTACAGACGGAAAGCTTGGTGGTCAAGCTAAAGTAAAAGGTGTGGCTGGTACATGGAAAGATTTGACAGACAACGTTAACTCGATGGCTGGCAATTTGACTGACCAGGTGCGAAACATTGCCGAAGTGACCACTGCTGTTGCTAATGGCGATCTGAGCAAAAAAATCACAGTAGATGCTAATGGCGAAATTTTAGAGCTGAAAAATACCATTAATACAATGGTGGATCAGCTCAGTTCCTTTGCCTCTGAAGTGACACGGGTGGCCCGTGAAGTTGGTACCGAAGGAAAGCTTGGAGGCCAAGCTCAGGTAAGCGGTATTGATGGTATCTGGAAAGATTTGACTGAGAACGTTAATTCTATGGCCGGCAATCTGACCGGACAAGTGCGCGGAATTGCTGCGGTAGTAACTGCAGTGGCTAACGGTGATCTTAAAAGCAAACTGGTATTGAAAGCCAAGGGTGAGATTGCGGCACTGTCTGACACTATCAATGAGATGATCGATACTCTGGCCACTTTTGCCGATCAAGTCACCACCGTTGCTCGCGAAGTAGGAGTAGAAGGTAAGCTTGGTGGTCAGGCCAAAGTGCCTGGTGCGGCAGGCACTTGGCGCGACTTAACTGATAACGTCAACCAGTTGGCGGCCAATCTTACTACTCAAGTGCGAGCAATTGCCGACGTTGCCACGGCCGTGACCAAGGGCGATTTGACTCGATCTATTTCGGTGGAAGCCCTCGGTGAGGTCGCTGCTCTCAAAGATAATATCAACGAGATGATCTTCAACCTAAAAGATACAACGCGCAAAAACACTGAACAAGACTGGCTCAAGACCAACCTCACTAAGTTCACTCGTATGCTTCAAGGGCAACGAGACTTGTTGACAGTGGCTGATTTGATTTTGTCTCAAGTATCGCCCTTGGTATCGGCTCAGCAAGGTGCCTTTTATATTTGTGAGCAAGATAGCGGGGAAGAAACTCTTAAACTGATTGGTAGCTATGCCTGTCTGCCTCAACAGCTTGGTGACCGCTTCCGTATGGGTGAAAGTTTAGTTGGTCAGTGTGCTCTGGCTAAGAATAGAATTTTATTGCAGCATGTTCCTGATGATTACATTCGCATTGCTTCAGGTCTGGGTGAGAGTGCCGCACGTAACATTGTGGTTTTGCCAGTTTTGTTTGAAGGTCAAGTGCGAGCCGTAATTGAACTGGCTTCTCTTCATGAATTCAACGACACCCATTTGAATCTACTTGATCAACTCACTGAATCTATCGGCATCGTGCTCAATACTATCGAAGCAAATTCTCGAACAGAAAATCTGTTAAGGCAGTCTCAATCACTGGCACAAGAACTGCAAAGTCAGCAACAAGAATTGACTGAGAGCAACAAACGCCTGGAGCTGCAAGCGAATACATTGCGTGAGTCAGAATTGCTGCTTACGCAGCAGCAAGAGAAATTGCGCCAGACCAATCAGCAGCTCCAAGAAAAAGCTGAACTTTTGGCCATTCAAAATAAAGAGGTAGAGGAAAGTAATCGCGAGATTGAAACCGCCAGAATTACTGTAGAAGAGAAAGCTAGGCAGCTGGCTCTTACTTCTAAATACAAATCTGAATTTCTGGCTAATATGTCCCATGAACTGCGAACTCCACTCAATAGTTTGCTTATTCTCTCTAGACTGCTAGCCGAGAACGACGAGGGCAATTTGACTCCTGATCAAGTTGAATATGCCGAAACTGTTCATGCCGCTGGCTCTGAGCTGCTACTTCTGATTAATGATATTCTCGACCTCTCCAAGATTGAGTCTGGAAATATGACTCTTGATCTCGGTGAAGTCTTCTTGTCTGATATCAAAGATGATATGGAACGCGGCTTTAAGCACGTGGCCGAGAATCGCAGCCTGAACTTCGCTATCGATCTTGAGCCTGGTCTGCCGCAGAGCCTATACACTGATGGCAAGCGACTGAATCAAATTCTCAAGAATTTGCTCTCCAATGCCTTCAAGTTTACCGAGTCGGGCGGAGTTACTCTTTCAATTAGAGCAGTGCCTGGTGCCGTTCCTGAACTAGCCTTTGCTGTTCGCGACAGTGGAATTGGTATCAGTGAAGACAAGCAGCAAATCATCTTTGAAGCTTTCCAGCAAGCTGATGGAACCACCAGCCGTAAATATGGTGGCACAGGGTTAGGTTTGGCTATCTGTCGCGAAATAGCCAATTTATTGGGTGGACGTTTAATTGTTGATAGTTCTCCAGGTAACGGCAGCACCTTTACCTTCTTTATATCGGCTAATACAGCCTTAGGTAGCACTGAAGAAGTGGCGCGGGATGACTACGAAAAACGCAGAAAGACTATTTTAGAGAGGCAGGTTGGTCGCATGTCTGCCCCGGCTGACGTGGTAGAAGATGATCGCAGCCGCATTACTGATGCAGAAAATGTCTTGTTGATCATCGAAGACGATTTTTCGTTTGCTAAGCTTTTGCGGCAGCTCGCTGCAGCAAGGGGGCTTAAGACAATTCTTACAGCCAGCGGTGAAGAAGCTGTTTATCTTGCTGGTCAATTCAAGCCCCTGGCAATTACTCTTGATTTGCATCTTGTGGATGGCTGGGGCTGGACAGTATTAGATCAGCTAAAACACAACCTCACTACCAAAAATATTCCGGTGCATTTGATTTCGGTGGATGGCGAGGATCACAAAGCCATGAGCCTTGGTGCCCAAAGTTTTATTCAAAAGCCAGTGACAAAAGTAGTTTTAGAGGGCCTTTTGGAACGCATTCTTGAATCTAGCAAACCGACACAAGAGAAAAGCCAGCTCGATGTTGACAGCAACAGGAACTCTGCTGCTAATGACCAGAGCTTAGCAAACCGCACAATCTTGATAGTTGATGACGATCCGCGCAATATCATGGCTATGAAGTCGATGCTGGCAAAGCAGAATCTCAAAATTTTGCATGCTGAGGATGGCCGCAAGGGCATTGAAGTGCTTGAAGCTAATCCCAGTGTAGAGTGCATCTTAATGGATATCATGATGCCAAATTTGAATGGTTACCAAGCCATGCGTGAAATTCGCAAGCAAAAACAATTCGCTAAGTTGCCCATTATTGCCCTTACTGCCAAAGCTATGAAGGGTGACCGGGAGAAATGTATAGATGCGGGTGCTTCTGATTACATTGCCAAGCCCGTTGACTATGACCGACTGCTTTCACTGTTAAGGGTGTGGCTATATAACTAATGTAGCCTTCTGGCTACAAGGAGCACTAAGTGTTGAAAAGCGCGTATTTGAGCATGGCTATATGTCAGTTTCTTGGCTTAATTTTTTACTTTGTGTTAGATTAAGCTTTCTTCTATGGCGCAACCAGGGCAACCGCTGTCTTGGTTTCTATTTCTTACAGCCGTTATGTTTCCTTTCATTTATATGCGTTAGTCTAATTACATCAGTCAAGTTACAAGGGTCGCGGTAATGAACACAGCAGAAGAGATTCAAGTTCCAGAGAGCCCGCTAGTTCTTTTGGTTGAAGACAATTTGCTCAACCAGAAAGTAGCAGCTATTTTGCTGCAACGCCTTGGCCTCACTGTGAAAATTGCCAATAATGGCCGTGAAGCTGTGGATGCCATTGGCGATGAAAAGTATTCATTGATATTGATGGATTGCCACATGCCTGAGATGGATGGCTTTGAAGCTGCCGTGGCTATTAGGAAGCTAGAGGCCCTGGCTGGCTCCTATACTCCAATCATTGCCGTCACCGCATTAGCCATGGGGGGCGACCGCGAACGCTGTATAGCAGCTGGTATGGACGACTATATCTCTAAGCCAATTGACAAAGATTTGCTCAAAGTCAAGATTAATCACTGGTTGCGCACAGAGGTTGTCTACGAAAGTCATAAGTTGCGGCGCAAATATTTGCGTCCAAATTCAAACATGACACTTATTGATGGAAAGCCCATAGATTTAGATGAACTAGAAGAATTCTATGGCGCTGAGCAAATGAATCAGATGATGAGCATGTTTATTGCTGATACTAATGACATGCTGCAGCGTATTAGACCGCAGATGTTCGAACGGCACGCTCGCGGAGTCGCTGGTTTGGCCCATGAAGTTAAGGCCTCCTGTGCTTCAATTGGGGCAAAGCAATTAGCTCGCCTATGTTTGTATTTAGAGCAGGCTGTCGGTCAGCAAGACTGGATCGAGGCTGAAGAGACATTGCGGTCACTTGAGCGCTCTTTTGATACCCTCAAAAATTATGTTGAGTCTCAAATTCAAGAAGAGAGCTCAGTCTCTCAGTAGCGTATTGGCTACATTCGATTAAATGGCTGGTCTTTTATTGGCCTGTCAGTACTGACTTGCGCTTGGTGCTTCAATTGCCTTGGGGAGCAGGGCTTGAGCTCTTTCTTCCGTGCGCTTCTGGAAAAGAGCGCCGCTCTGCATGCTGGTTCTGGTAGCGTAGAGAAAAGTTCCCGTTTTTCAGCGGTAAAAGTGAAATGCTGGGGTTACCCCCTAAGGTTGCCCCTTAAATAGTTTTGCTTGTCTCTCCTGAGGATTGCTCTGTGGTCATTCCGCCTGCTATGCGCTAGCGGGACCAAAAGGCGGCGCTTAGGGGTTTTTCCCGTTGTCTTGGGCATGGCTGTCTGCCAGAATAGGAATATCGAGAAATCGAAAACGACGTTCATCGAAACAAAACAAAGCGAGATGTGGGGTTCACATCTGGCTGAACGATCGCGATTTTTCACACAACTTTGGAGATCCTTATAATGAATTCTCTGTCTACAATCGAAAAATCGGCTCCCGTTTTGAAGATTGCGGAGCCATCCAAAAATTATGCAGATATGACCGACGCTGAGTTAGTCATTGCTTGTCAGGCTAATGATCAACTGGCCATGAATCAACTTCTCACCCGTCACGAACGTACCGCCATAGCGATGTTCTATAAACTTGCTCCAGATTGGCGCGACAATTCGGACCTCGTTCAAGAAGCGATGATTCGTATGTGGAGAGCTGTTCCAAAATTGAAAAACCCCTATGCCTTCAAGACCTGGCTCAATCAGATCGTTAACAACCTCTTCTATGATGAGTTGCGCCGACGTCCCCGTGACACTCAGTTTGTTTCACTAGATGAGAGACTTACTTCTGACACCGGTTCAGACATGGGTACTCGCGAGATTGCCTCGACCACACCGCAACCAGAAGATAAGCTCTTAACCACTGAGCTGTC
>CALRJJ020000343.1:0-5996 GCA_943367505.1 Flavobacterium psychrophilum
CGGTGCCTTCTGGATAGTAAATGAAATCGCAGCGGAAGGGCGCAGGAGCGTCTTTGAAATCAGCAGGCGAGGGAGCAAAGGGTGACTGAGTTCTCACCGAGTCAACAGTTCTCTCAATAGCCCGTTGTCCACCGGTGGCGCTGACCGTATGAACATCGGTGCACAGGCCTGGTCGAGTAATCAGAAATTCAACGGCTACGCTGTAGCGGTGGTCAGACTTAAGTGGCCGCCAACCCTCTGCCAGGCGATTCTGCAAATCTATGCAGTAGCGCTGTTGCTCAGGGGTATAGCTATGTTCGCTCACCGGTGAAACCATGACTTTGTGAGGACCAACTGGCTTGGTCGGCTCGGCACTAGTTGTAGTTGTGGTGGTGGTTGTTGACGTAGTGGTGGTCTTGTCTCCAACTTTATCGGTCTTACTGCATCCAGTCACTATGACAGCCGCAGGGATAAGCAATGAACACAAGAGAACCGACAGGCGCATGGTAAGACCTCGAATAAGATAGACCCATTCTACACGAGGGCGAATAAGTCATGTATCAACTGAAAGCCTTCAGCAACTGTAAAAATCCGGTAAGCACAAAAAAGTTGAGGGCGAAGGAAAGAAATCAGCCCAAGAAATAGGGACCTAACGCTCGATAGCTTCCACCGGTCGCCTAATTTGAGCGCCAACGCAAAGGCCATCATTAAAATCGAGGTCGAGATATGCCTCTTTCAGCCCCCGGCTCATGACATAGCTCAACTGCACAACTTTGTTGTCAACCACTTTCTTCTCACACAGACGACTGCCCAGAAGCTTTTCAAGCTGTTGAACATCTTTGCCTATCAGTCTTCCCGAGCCGATTAAGTCGTGAACCATTGAATAGCGGGTCGGACCAACGCCAAAATCCCAAATCTCGCTATTAAACGGCAAAGGAGTGGGATCTTGCACAAACGAAATAGCCAGTACTGCTATGGCAATCAAGAGAATTAACTCTATGGCCAACAACCACTTGAATATAGGCCGGGTCCGCCACAAAGTTTTGAAATCAAGTTTACTCAAGGTCTACTGGCCAAGTCCTATGATGCGATTCGTCACCGACTGGTAATTATAGAGGCTATTGCCACGTGCAAATTTGCCAAAGCCGCTGCAAAGGTACAAAAATCATCCCCTAGCAGCAAGGCAAAAACCCTAGAGATTGAAATACTGAACGATATCAGTTGACACTATCACAATATTTTGATATTTGTACAAATATGGAAATACAATCAGTTTTAAACGCCTTTGGCGCTCTTTCGCAAGAATCGCGCTTAAACGTCTTTCGCCTTTTAGTACAACGGGGTCCTGACGGTCTGGCCGCTGGCACAATAGCCGTTCAATTGGGCATAACACCGGCCACCATGTCTCACCACCTGGAGCAATTGAGCCAAGCCGGGCTTGTTTCTTCACGTCGGGAAGGACGCTCAATCATCTACAGCGCCAAGTACGACACCATGCAAAGTCTGATCAATTTCCTCATGGAAAATTGCTGCGAGGGAAAAATTGACTGCTGCAACGAAATAACAACTTGCAACGAAACTACAACTTGCAATGAAAATACAGCTTGCAACGAAACCAAAGAAAGAGCCACAAAAGTAATCTTCGCTTGCATCCATAATGCTGGCCGCTCGCAAATGGCCGCCAGCTTCTTCAATTTATATTGCAACCAAAACAAAGCTTTTGCACTCTCGGCCGGCACCAATCCTGGTACCAATGTTCATGCAGAAGTGCTAGCTGTGATGAAAGAAGAAGGCATTGACCTATCAAACATAAAACCACAACTGCTCACCGATAAACTAGCAGAAGACGCTGAAATGCTCATTACCATGGGCTGCGGTGAAACCTGTCCAATGATTCCAGGACTAAAAAGAGCCGACTGGGGCCTACCAGACCCCAAAGGTCAAACAATCGCTCGAGTGAGAGAAATTCGCGACGAAGTAAAACAACGTGTGCAAAAGCTTGTCAAAGAATTAGGCGTAGCCAATGAGCACTAAACAAGTCCAAGCGGCAAACAATGATACAAGTCAGCCAAGCATAGGTTTCTTCGAGCGCTGGCTGACAGTATGGGTTTTCCTCTGCATCGGTGCAGGAATAACTTTGGGGCAATTAATGCCAGGGCCAATGAAGTTAATAGGTTCGCTCGAGATCGCCAAAGTAAACATACCTGTTGGCCTCTTAATCTGGCTGATGATTGTACCTATGCTTTTAAAAATTGACTTTGGCTCCCTCGGGCAGGTCAAAAGTCACTGGAAAGGCATAGCCGTAACCCTTTTCATAAACTGGGCAGTGAAACCATTTTCGATGGCCTTGCTTGCCTATATATTTATTCGTGTAATTTTTGCCCCATACCTTCCCCCTGCACAAATTGACAGCTATGTCGCCGGATTAATCCTACTGGCAGCAGCACCATGCACAGCCATGGTCTTTGTCTGGAGCCAGCTGACAAAAGGTGATCCCTACTTCACTCTTTCGCAAGTAGCAGTTAATGATCTAATCATGATATTTGCCTTCGCACCAATTGTCGGTCTGCTGCTCGGCCTATCTTCAATAACCGTTCCCTGGGACACCTTGCTGATCTCGGTTGGTCTGTACATTGTCATACCAGTATTGCTTGCCCAAGCGTGGCGGAGCATATTGCTAAAGCAAGGGCAGAAAAGCTTTGACAAGACTCTGGATTTGCTACACCCGCTTTCACTTGCAGCACTACTCACCACCCTAATTTTGCTCTTTGCCTTTCAAGGCGAAGCGATTCTCAAGCAGCCACTAGTAATAGCCATGTTGGCAGTGCCGATTCTGATTCAAGTGTTTTTCAACTCCACTTTTGCCTACTTGTTGAACAAGCATTTCGGAGTTGCGCACTGTGTCGCTGGCCCCTCTGCCTTAATCGGAGCCAGTAACTTTTTCGAACTGGCTGTGGCAACTGCCATCAGCCTATTTGGCTTCAATTCAGGGGCAGCACTCGCCACCGTAGTTGGTGTGCTAATTGAAGTGCCAGTAATGCTTGCCGTTGTCAAAATAGTCAACAGCAGCAAACAATGGTACGAAAAAGGTCTTCCCGAAAATCAAAGTTAAATACTTACAAGCAAGGAACAGAGACTAAATTCAAGAGTCTTGCCAGTACAGCGACAGGAGCAAAGCCATGAAAATTCAAGTATTCGACCCGCCAATGTGCTGTTCAACAGGCATTTGCGGACCAGGAGTAGACCCAGCTCTAGTAAATTTCACCGCCGATCTCGACTGGCTAAAACGCCAGGGCGTAGAAGTAGAACGCTATAATCTCTCGCAGCAAACCCAGGCTTTTGTCAGCAATGCCACAGTGGCTGCGGCCCTGAAGAAAGATGGTAACGACTGCCTACCACTTATTCTTGTTGACGGTAAGATCGCATCCCAGGGCTTATATTTATCAAGAGAAAAACTAGCAGAGCTTACAAATTTAGAATATTCAGCTAGCGAAAACAAAAAAGAAACCAGCAGTGGGCTGAAATTTACTGTTCAGCAGGCCGAGTCTACCACTTCAGAGACGGCAAAATCCTCAGCCGCTTCAGGATGCTGCAGTGCACCTGTTGAGAAGGATGAAGCAGACAAAAAGTCTTCCTGTTGCTAGTTAAAGGAGCGGCCATGAACCTGGTTGAACAAGCCACTAAATATATGTTCTTCACCGGCAAGGGCGGGGTTGGTAAAACTTCAGTATCATGCGCTGTGGCCATTGCCCTGGCAGACAAAGGCAAGCGAGTTCTGCTAGTCAGCACCGACCCAGCTTCAAACCTTGATGAAGTACTTCACGTCACTCTCAGCGGCACGCCCACTGCTGTGCCTGACGTGCATGGCCTCGATGCTCTCAACATCGACCCCGAAGCAGCGGCATGCGAATATCGCGAAAGATTGATAGGGCCATACCGTGGCCTCTTGCCCGAGGCCAGCCTGAAGAGTATGGAAGAGCAGCTCTCTGGCTCGTGCACCACTGAGATTGCAGCCTTCGACGAATTTGCCAAGTTGCTTGGCGACGACGAAAAAACAGCCAACTACAACCACGTTATTTTCGATACGGCCCCAACCGGCCATACAATGCGTCTGCTCTCTCTCCCAAAATCATGGTCAACCTTCATTGAGAGTAATACCACTGGCACCTCCTGCCTTGGCCCACTAGCCGGACTGCAACAACAAGAAAACATATATGTTTCCTCAGTGAGCACACTAATGGATGCCACGCGCACAACTCTTGTACTGGTTGCTCGCCCTGAACAATCAGCCTTACGAGAAGCAGCCAATACAAGCAGAGAACTGCGTGCCATTGGAGTTGCCAATCAATGTCTTATCCTCAACGGTGTCTTAAAGAACGACACTACTGGCGATGCCATAGCGGCAGCCTTCTCGAAGCGTGAGCAAACAGCCAGAACCTCAATGCCAAAAGAATTAGTTGAACTGCCCTGCCAGGAAATATTACTGAGCGCCAAGGCCCTGCTTGGCGTTGCCGCACTAAGAAATATGTTTCAGGCAACAGCGGCGACTCAATCTAAAGACTCAAAGGCAGTGGTTCTGCTGCCACCAGCACGAGTGAGCATTGTCAATCAACTAGAAACATCCGGCAAAGGCGTCATCATGACCATGGGCAAAGGTGGTGTTGGCAAAACCAGCATCGCGGCAGCCATAGCTGTGGAGCTTGCCAAAAGAGGCCATGCCGTGCGCCTGAGCACCACCGACCCAGCAGCTCATTTGTTATGGGTGGTAGAAAATCCAGTACCAAACTTGACCATTAGTCGCATCGATCCCGCCGCCGAAACCAAGTCTTACCAAAGAGAAGTAATGCAAAGTGCTGGCGAAAATCTCGACGAGCAAGGACGAGCACTACTAGACGAAGATTTGCGCTCTCCTTGCACCGAAGAAGTCGCTGTCTTCAGAAGCTTCGCCAATATTGTGGCTGAAGGGCAAGACGGTTTTGTCGTGCTCGACACCGCCCCAACAGGTCACACAATTTTACTTCTAGATGCTGCCCAGGCCTATCACAAAGAAGTCTTGCGCCAATCTAGTAATATGCCAGACTCAGTCATTAATCTATTGCCCAGACTACGGGACCCTGAATTTACTCGCATACTACTTGTCACCTTGCCAGAAGCGACTCCCGTGCATGAAGCTAAGCACTTACAAGAAGACCTTGCTAGAGCCGATATTCATCCATTTGCCTGGATTATCAATCAGTCACTCTCAGCAGCGCAAACAACCAACCCCGTCTTGCAAGCCCGCCGTGACAACGAACAGGAGTATATTGCCGAGGTTGAGCAGCTAAGCCAACGCGTCGCCGTAGTGCCATGGCTAGCTGAGCCCCCGAGCGACACGTCGGGATTAGAAAAAATGCTAGGCAGCAAACCTCAGAATTTGCCTGCGGCGACAGCTTCACTTCGGAATCACTAGCGGTAGCAATAAGCGCGCCCCGGGCTCTAATTCGATAGCTTCAAGATGCCCGGCAATCTTATCATCGCCAGCTTTAACATGCATGTGAACAAAGCTTGAATGGTGAGTAAAGATACCCTGGTGATGCTCAGAATAAAATCCAAGAATACTGACTGGCTTATCTTCAATGGTAAAGCGCACTTTGGCCTTTTCATGCGACTCTGGGCCTGGTCTTGGCGGTGTTGACTCAGTTCTATTCATGACATGATAGCGAGCAGACTTAGCCACGCCTTCGATTAAGAAAGGAAACGGCTGATCAACATCGATACCGCATTTAGTAGCGGCATTCTTCACAATTTGATCAATCTCGCTGACCGCCACAGCAGAAGACAGCGTAGTAGTCTGCCACCTCTCGACCGAAGCATAGACCAAGAAACAGGCCTTGCCTTTGAGAGCATTATCAACTTTTACTTGGCTACTAATCACACGAGCAATCAAGGGCTTGCCGTCCCAAATTGTCACTTCACCCCGTAAATTCTCTAAAGGACCAACGGCGTAAAGGTGAGGCAATTCAGCCAACGGTGACAAA
>CALRJJ020000344.1:0-5976 GCA_943367505.1 Flavobacterium psychrophilum
AATCTCTAACTAAAGCAAAACATTCTAAAACCCGACAACACTTTGATCAATTTCAGATTCTTGATAGTGATGAAGCGCTAGAGAAAACTGAATTTATCAACACGGCCATCGACAATAATTGCGACGAGGCTCTCTCGGCCTATCTTAAAGATATGGGCCGCTATCCACTGCTCAACAAAGACGAAGAGCAGCTGTTAGGAAAGCAAGCCCAGCAAGGGAGCGAGCTGGCCAAACGCCGTTTGGCCCAAGCCAATTTACGGCTAGTAGTAAGCATAGCCAAACGCTTTGTTGGTCGCGGCCTTTCCCTTGGCGATCTGATCCAAGAAGGCAATCTTGGCTTGCTCAAAGCGGTTGATAAATTCGATCCCGAACGCGGTTTCAGATTTTCCACTTATGCCACCTGGTGGATCAGACAAGGCTGCTCTCGAGCCGTTCAAGACAAAGGTCACACCATTCGCATTCCAGTGCACATGACCGAAACTGTGCAGAAAATCCACCAAGCTGCTCATCAATTTTTCGTCAGAGAAGGTCGTCGAGCTGGTTCTAGCGAACTAGCAAAAGAACTGGGCCTCAGCGAAGGCAAAATCAAATCACTACTGCAGTCAATCCAAGAACCAATTTCGCTCGATGCCACCACTTCAGAAGAAGGAGATCCACTAATAGATCAGCTTGCTGACCTGGAGCATCTCGCTACTGAAGAAGAAGCCATCATAAAGCTCTGCAAACAAGATGTTGAAAGTCTTGTGGCCAAACTAAGTGCTAATGAGGCCAATGTAATTCGCTTACGCTACGGCCTCGATACCGGAGTGCCACTAACCGCAGCAAAAGTAGCCACGGTCTTAGGTTTTAGCGATGACCGCGTTAGACAACTAGAGAACCGAGCTTTGCTGAAGTTACGCAACATGGATAGCACAGGCAGCCTGCGCGATTATCTCAAATAGAAAATCACAAATAGAAAAAGCCTCGCTATCGTTATTTTGATAGCGGGGCTTTTTCAAATTATTCCAGAAATGCTAGTTAGAACTCAGCAACCAAGCCAAAAGAGGCAATCAATAGAATAAATACGAAGTAGAGAATGAAGAACCAAGCCCATCTGTAGATGACGTCGACTTCGGTCAATTTTTTGGATTTCTCGGCCATGTCAGTGATCTCCTACCTTTTCAAACTCTTCAAATTCTTCAAAAACTACTTAGCAGCGGGTTTAGCAGCAGCAGGTGCTGGCGGGGGAAGTTGCCGTACGAAGGCAACAAACTCTTTGGCCTCGCTCAAGAAACGATCTTTTTGCGGACGCGATAACCAAAGGGCCAATACTCTTTGACGATCTACTGTCTTCTTCAAACCAGGGGGCCGCTGACCAAGTAGGCGCTCGCGGATCATGCGATTACCTTCACGGTAGTAGCAGTCGCCAATCTGACAGCCAGTGACGATCACGCCAGCAGCTCCAGCTTTCATAGCCGCTTCGATCATTAGCGGTTGAATCATGCCGCTGCAAGGAAGCTTGACCACGTGCAGGCCATCAACTTCTTTGACTTCGCCTTTGTCATTGCACACTGAATCAAGATCGCAAGCGCGTTCACAGATCAGAGTAATTACCTTTTGTTCGGACATTTTCTTAGACTACCCTTTTTTGAAATTAGGTTATTAGTTAGGTTTCGCTTCAGCCATCGCTCTGATCTGAGCGGTAACGTCAGTATCAAGTAAGTTCGGCAGGTCAATTGCATCGAAAGCACAGGCTCCCACGCAAACTCCGCAGCCAGAACAACGATAAGGCTTAACCGTAGCAAGCAATTTGAAACGCGAACCAGCTGGTGCTGGCACCATTTCAATGGCTTGATATGGACAGTCTTTGGAACAGAGTGAGCAACCGGTACATTTGCTCAGAACTACTTCTGCAGCTTCAATCGGATTAGCAGCTTTATAGAGACTTGGTAGCGGTACCAAACACAAACCAACAGTGGCGCCTACCATCAAGACCCAATAAGTAGTGAGGTCAACTTTTGCCATCAACCAATAAGGGAAGAGGAAGAACCAGTCGATATCAAAACTAGTTGGTGCAGTGTTGATGTCAGCCATCTTGCCACTGGTGATTGGATAAGCGAAAACAACCACAAGCAGTGCAGCCATCAACATGTAGTTAATAGCAGGTGGTGGAGTGATAACCGGTCTGGTCATGCGCACATAGTGTACCCACAAGCCAAACAACAGCGAGAAAGATAGACCGATGTGAATGAAGAGGAAGTTAGAAAGTGTCAGGTTAGTGATGGCACTACCGTTCAAGAACCAGGCCTTAAGACCAGGACCAATCCAAGGAATAGCATCGAAAGCACTGACAGTCATACGGGTAAGAACTAAAGAGCGCTCGTCCCAAACCAGGTAATAACCGGTTTGACCAATGAAGAGCACCATCAAAAGCAAGACAATACCCGAGACCCACTGAATCCAACGGTATTGACGATAGCGGTCAGTGACCCAGACACGCAGGGCGTGTAAGACGATGGTGATTACCATGGCGTCACCGGCATAGCGGTGGATACCACGAATAACGGCTCCCATCGGCAATTTATCGGTAATGTAGTCAACCGATGTCCAGGCGTTTACGAGATTGGCCGAGAAATAGGCGTTATCAATCGTTGGAATGTAGTAGGCGAAAAGCAAAAGCCCTGAAAGGAAAAGCACCCACAGGTAAAACTGAGGAAGCGCACCGTGATAATAGAACGGATTGTACTTATTGCTGATTACAGCATTAGTACCCTTTTCTATTGCGAGCGTTAGGTCAGTTAGGCCTTTCGGTATCGACGTGTACATGATTCAGAACTCCCAGTACTTATTTCTTGACGGGCAAAACAGTCTTTTCTTCAGCTTCTTCACGGCCAATTGCGGCGATGCCTATTGCTGCAGCGACCATTGCCAGGCCCATAACTAATGAGTAAGCATAGTCTCCGAAACGTGACTCAGCACCAGCTTTCTTCAAATATTCAGACCAGCCAGTCGAGAGACTAGCAACCTGGTCATAATTCGGTAGTGGCAAGCCCAAATTCTCATTGATCCAACGTAGCCAGAGTGGCCAAGCGTCAGGGGCACCGGTCATACCAAGCTCAGCCCAAGGCATCAGGCCAGTTAAGGCTAGGCAGGCGACAGCGCCTACTACTACCAAAACAATGTCAATCGTTTTACCCACGACTAGTTATCTCCATGAGTTTCAGGGTCAGTTGATTCGTCAGATTTGTCACTACAAGACGGTCTAGTCAAACGCTCATAAACAGCGTCGAAGAGTCGAATCTTGCGGGTGCGATTGTCTTTAGATTTCTCTTCTGCATAAATGAAGAAGGCCTGCACCCCAATCAGAGCGACAGTAAGCAAACTTCCAGCAAGGACGTATACGATGGCCGAAACTGATAATCCAGCTTGCATCTGTCTGGTTCCTTCAAAGAACCAAGAGAGCGCCACCACTGAAAAAACAAAAGCAAAGAACTTGTAGACAAACTTGATCTTCAGCCTTCTGTTTGCAGAAGAAGAGAAAGCACCACTAGCGCCATTTTCAGGCTTAGCATTGAGGTTATTCAAATTGCTATTTAAACTAGCGGTGCTCACTTTCGGATTCTTCTTACTCACTTATATATGCAGTTGTCTAGGCAGCAGCAACAGGTTCAGCAGGTTTCGGTGCAGCCAATTTGGCTTGCGCTTGCTTGGCTTGAAGTCCAGCAACTAGACATAGCAGTCCAGCTATCGGTCCACCAAGCATCCACCACCAGTCATTGTCAGGAACTTTCAGCGGATAACCACCTTTCACCAATCCTGGTACTAGACGATCCTGCAATGTGCAGTAATCCCATGCCCAGCGGTTGTTGATCATGAAGTCAGTCATGCTCTCGTACTCTGGGTGCGGTCCTTTGACTGGGTCGGAGAACTTGATGGCATCATAGGCACCATTAGGGCCAGACGGTGTTTCAAAGGTTGGAATAAACTTCGAAATTAAGTCTAGTGGTGTCTTGTTTTTGGCCAACTCAGCTAGTTTCTGCAAGTCATCTTTAGCAACCGGCTCACCCAATTTAGCGATATAGCCTGGGTCTAAAGTGACATGGTAGTTCCAGTACTCTTTGTTGAGAGGAACACCAGAGTTTGAGGTGCTGTGCAACTTGCGCACAACAGCTTCTACTTCGCTGGCATTGCTCATCATTGGTCGAGCAAGGCCATAGAGAGCGGCGTGACCCAGTGGGTCAATGAACATTTCGGTCAGAGCCATATAGTTGTAGGTATAGGCACTGAATGTCTGAATCAGACAGTAGGCCAACATAACCATGGCACCCAAGAAGCTTTTGGCTTTCTCTTGCAGGTTCTTATTGCGAATCATAAGAATGGCCTGCCAGGCAATACCAATATCGATAGTGCCGTAGAGGAAAGAACGCCAGTAAGGTGGGTCAGAGTGAATATCGGCAATGTTGACGATAATCAAGTACGAGAAGACGATCCAGCAGGCTGCTCCCATGAAGGTCATCATTAAGATGAATGGTCTCTTCATGATGTCTTTCTCGGAACCGGTAATCCAGGTATCGAGGAAAGGCAAGAGAATTACTGAAACTGGAATGACCATCGTAATGTAAGTTGCCACCACCGGCTCCAGGTACTTGTACATCTGATACAAGCCCAAGAAATACCAGTCAGAGAGAATCGGCAATGGAGTGACATCTGGATCAGACCGTGAGCCTTGAGCGGCAGGAAGAGCAATTGCCACAAAAGCAATCATCAAGATCAAGATCGAGCGCTTGGTCCAGTTCAACGGTACGCGCACATAAGCATTCTTGAAGAAGTAGATTTCAACAAAAATAAGTGGAATGAGGGAGAAAGCTAAGTGCAACGAGAAGAATCTCGTCATTGTGTTCTGAGTGATGGCAGCACCACCACCAAGCAATACTTCAGCTGTGTTCCATCCCAAGTGCAATGATTTGTAGAGAGGCTGATAGAAGTCTCCCATCACAGCGAACTGGTCCATATAGGTAGGGAATGTGGCAAACACTTTGGTCGCCCAAAATGCCCGCTGGTTCCAAATTAGCAAGTAACCAGAGAGACCGGAATACATTGCCAGCAACAAAGTGACCAGGGCAATGGCAATGTTGAATTCTTTGGAGGGCTTGTAATCAGCATTGATAAACATGCGATAGAGACGCATGGTGGCGGCAATGATCATGGCATCAGCACCATATTTGTGCATGCCTCTCATCAATCCACCAATCGGAATACCGTTTTGAATATTGAGAATAGAATCGAATGCAGCTGATTTAGTTGGTACGTACCACATGATCAAAATCAGACCAGTAGCCATAACAATGAACCAAACCAAATAGAAGATAGGCCCTAATGCATAAAAGGGATTGGTCTTCGCTTCGTTTTGATAGTGCTCATCGAAAATATCGATGTTGTTAATGCGGGTCTTGACCCAATCACCAGCTGCGGTGAGGGTGCTCGCGATGCTATTACCCGGGGCTAAACTATGCAATTGAACCAGCCTCCAACGCAACCACCTGATACGATTCGCCTACCTTTTTAACTTCAAATTTCCGCGGTGGACGAGGAGCAGGACCGCTTACTACTTTTCCTGCCTGAGCAATGTCATAAACGCTCAAGTGGCAAGGGCAAGCAAATACTGGGCCAGCGGGTTTGAAGTTGTAGCCCTTAGCGCATTCATCTGGGTCTTTGACGAAGTTGAAGATGCAACCAAGGTGGGGACAAATGCGGCTGTAGGCAACCACATCTCCGGTGGGCAATTTAACAATGAAGCCAGGGATCTTGCGCACTTCAGCTCCCTCAGGGTTGTACTCGAGGTACTTCTGATTGAACATGAAAGGCAGACAAGTCCATGGATCGGGGAAATCTTTGTCTGTGAAAGTAGGAATTGGCGGCTCTGCCAATGGTTGGTCAGATTGACCAAGGATGTCGAGCGGCTTCACTGTTGGTCGCAAATATCTGAGAAAAGGAGAT
>CALRJJ020000345.1:0-5972 GCA_943367505.1 Flavobacterium psychrophilum
AGTACAGTTTGGAGAACATAGTCCCAGTGGTAAAGATACGGCTAAAGCGCGTCGGCCAAAAGAAAGCCCCGCATTACAGAATCGTCGCCGTTGACTCTAGAAGTAGAAGAGACGGTATGCCAATCGAAGAGCTTGGCTACTACAACCCCCGTTCTAAAGAGTTGGTTGTCGACAGAGAAGCGGTACAAAAATGGATGACACACGGCGCCCAGCAAAGCGAAACGGTAGCAAGCCTTTTAAAAAGGGCCCCTCACGCGGTAGACCAGGCGGCTTTGGGCGCGTAAGGCCCCAAGTTGATTCAACAGCGGCAGAAGATTTGGCAGAGTACATTTTAAAGGTACTGGCCAAAGACCCTGACGCCCTGCAATTCGAAAGGGAAGCCCTAAACCCAGGGCGTTGCCGAGTAGCTGTGACCTGCGATCCGCTGGTCACCGGTAGACTAATTGGCAAAGACGGTAGGACAATTACCGCCTTACGTTCCTTGATACGCGCCGCAGCCAGCCGGTTTGGCAAGCGCGTAGACATCGAAATTACTTAATTAGGCCCTCCAAAAACTAGATAATCAGAAGCCGCAGTGTTGAATTGAATCTACACTGCGTTTTCGAGTATTGGCTATGCAAACTCCGGAAAAAAACGAGAAAGACCTGCTTCAAGTCTTGATTGAAGCTCAGATAATCTCACAGGCTCAGGCCCAACTGGCTCAGTCTGATAGTGAAAATATGAGCATGACTATCGATGAAGTGCTCTTGGCTCGCGGCTGGTTAGACGCTCCGACACTAAGAAAGCATGCTCCCTGGCTGTTTGCCAAAAAAGAGAGCGATCGGGATAGCACTGAAATAAGCAGCGCCATGCGCAAATCTGGCCCATTGCAAATTACAGATACGCAAGGCTCGTCAGATGACTACGGTACTAATCTTGCTCGCTACCGCGCCTTGATGCGCGACATCTTAGACTAGCAAGTCAGACGCTACCAGGATTTAGCGCCGCAAGAAGTGAATGTAGCCACGCTCGTAATCGATTGTGTATTGATGGTCGTTGTAGAAAGTTTGCCCAAGCAGGCCAACTCCAGCCATTTCGCTGTCGCATACATGCACAGGAAAATCGTATTTTTCTATTGCGCCCATCTTCATACTGCGCACGTGGAAAACCTTGGCCCGCGTGGAACCAGCGATACCAATTACTTCTATAGTTTCGGCGTCTTCAGGAATTGTTAGCCCTAATTGTTTGACCTGTTCTTTTGACAGGCTGCATGATGTAGCACCAGTGTCAAAGTACATTTTAGTTGGACGGCCGTTAATTGTGACATTGACCACGATTTCATTACCATGGCGGGTGAATGGTACATTGTTGGGATCGCGACTAGGATCGGCATAAGCAGAACCAGTGGCCTTGCGCTTTTTCACAAAGTGAATGCTATGAGCACCATTGTCAATCGTGTAAGTAAAATCTTGAAAGAAGGTCTGCCCAAGCAAGGGATAACCATTCATGTTATCTTGTACGCCGATCTCAAAATTCTTGCGCTCGATGGTGCCAACTTTTAGGTCGACTCTCATATCCCACGTCGCCTGAGCCCCACCATCACCGACACCATGGGCAGTACCAGTTGGCTTACCGGTCGGCCCGGCAACTCCTGCAGCAGCCAAATTGTCTTTGCCAAAGGCGCAATCCTCTGCACCAGTATCAAATAACATTTTCATCGGTCTGCCATTAACATACGCGTCTAGAATAAAACTGTTATTTTCGAGAGTGTAATATATGCGGCAGTCGTCAGGCAATTTGTCATTGGGATTGCTTGCCACAGGGCTACTTTGACGATACTGTGCCTGCGAAGCTCCTCCGGCGGCAGCTGCACTGGCCGTTGAGCTTGGTTGACTATAAGGTTGTTGCGCGGCACGAGACGGCATAGGCAACGAACTGAGTAGAGCCGCATCTAATTTAGCCAAAGCCGCTCTAGCATAACTGGCACCATTAGAATCTGGCATCATGCGAATCAATTCAGCATAAGCCTTGGTGGCGCCAGCAATATCTTTGCTGTAATGCAAAGAGAGAGCATAGTAATAACGAGCACTATCGTTCCTAGGATTAGCTGCGATGGCTTTCTTAAAGTTCGCCGCAGCCAACGGGTAGGTCTTTGCACTAAACTGCTTTACACCCAGTGCGTAGGCATCAGCAGCCGCATGAGCAGGCAATGAGAAAGTAAAAGCAGTCGAAAGCAGCATTAAAGCTGCTGCAAATTTAGCCTTGCTCATGGTCACGTCCTCTATTACTGTCATTGTTTTTAGCAGCTAACTGTCTGAGATAAACAATTTTCTTGCGTACATAGTCGCTATAAATTGCAGTTAGTTTAAACCCTAACGTACCTTCCATAATACCGCCCCGAATCAAGTAGCGATACAAGAAAGTGAGACTTGGCTTCACCAACTCAGCAATGCGACTGGCTTTCCAGCCATAGTTGCCTCGATTGAAAAACTCTTGGGCCGAAAGCCTGGCATACTTATCCATGGCAGCTGCAAAATCTTCGACAGTTTTATAAGCATAATGGTGCATTGGCTCAGTCAGCATAGTGACCGGGCCATCCATTTTTATCGCTTCATGCACAAGACGTTCACCAAACTTACCCTTACCGCGCTTGAACAAACGCAACTGTGCATCGGGGTAGAAGCCACCTCGCGAAACCGCTTGTTCGCCGATATAAAGAATGCGCGGAATCTTGTAACCATCGAACTGACCAATGTTCGGACTCTTCAACAAAGCAGCGATTTCAGCCACCAATCTATCACTCAATATTTCATCGGCATCAAGGCTTAACACCCAATCAGATTTAGCTAAATCAATGGCAAAATTTTTCTGCTTAGCAAAACCAAGCCAATCTTGATGTTGAACAATTGCTCCTTTTTCTTGGGCAATCTCTTTGGTGCGGTCAGTTGAACCTGAGTCAACCACAATAATTTCATCGACCAAACTTTTAGCAGCATCAATCACCCGACCAATAGTGCGCTCCTCATCTTGAGCAACTATTACCAGTGATACCGTAGGCATAACTATTAATCTGTTCTACTAGCGACGAGTGAAGCGAATAACTTTCGCTTGATCGTCAATGGTGTAGTTGTTATCACCGAAGAATGACTGGCCAAGTAATGGCAATGGCAAAGCGAAGTTATCGACAACAATAACATCAATATTATGCTTTTCAATCGGACCCAACTTCAAAGAGCGAACAGGGAATTTCTTACCAGTCATACGCGAAGAAGTACCGTTGATTACTGTATCTTGGGCATCCTCAGGCACCGTCAAACCGAACCCTTTGGCTTGAGCGCTGGACATACCAATACCGCTAGCGCCTGTATCAAAATACATGCGACCAGGCCTACCATCCAGCGAAACACTGACTATCAGTTGATCATTTTCATCACGAGTGAATGGCACAGCATACGGATCAGAAACCGCACGAGATGAACCATATCCAGAGCTTGAGCTCGAAGAAGCAACACTAGAAGATGTACCCGCTGCTCTCTTCACCAGTCTGATTGTTTGTGCATTATTGTCAATGGTATAAGTAAAATCTTTGAAGAAAGACTGACCAATTGATGGGCTGTCTAACATTGACTCTTTAATCACAACTGGAAAATTGTTGCGCTCGATATTGCCTATCTTTATGTTCAAGCGCATATCCCAAGTTTTTTGTGAGCTGCCAGCGCTAGTAGAGGTACCAGTTGGCTGTCCTGTCGGCTCAGGTAAACCCATGCTTTGCAAATGATTTTTACCAAGAATTGTTCCCTGAGAGCCAGTATCAAACATAACCTTGAGCGGTCTGTTATTGAACTGCGCTTCAACCATCATGCAACCGACTTCTTTGGTGAAATTGAGCCGCGCTTCACTAGGAAAGCGATCTTCAGAGGAAGCATAAGACGAACGGGAACCGCTGATAATAGGGCTTCCCGGTTGCCTGGCCGCTGGTGGTGCTGCCGTAAACAATTCAGGGCTCAACTTCTTCAGTAAAACCGGATCAAGCACCATCAATGCCCGACGAGAGTGGTCGGCAGCCTGGCTCGAAGGGAATAGACGAATAATGCGTCCATACTCAGCAATGGCACCCTTCATATCTTTGGAGTAGTGCAGAGCCAAGGCATGGTAGTAGTAAGCATTATCGTTGCCAGGATTTTGCTTAACCGAATCGGCAAAACACTTTACTGCTTTGACATACTTTTTCTCTTGAAAAAGCTTGGCCCCATCAGCATACGAATCTGCTTGAGCTGGACCCATTGAAGCAAAACCAAAAACAGCCAAGCACAAGGGGAAAGCAGCTGAACGCGAAAGTCTCAGAGCAATACTTGATTTCTGCTTCATTGCGCTCTACCCCTGCCTTGTATTAGCTTGTTTTATCTAAACGCCGAGCTCTTCTTTGAGAACTACCTTTTGCATCTCAGAGGTGCCTTCGAATATTTCAGTCAGCTTACCGTCGCGGTAAAGCCTTTCTACCGGCGAGTCTGGGCTAGCTCCCAGCATACCGAATATTTGCACAGCTTCGCCACTGTGAACTCTGGCAACTTTAGTGGCAAATAGCTTAGCCATTGCCGCAAACTTGCGAAAATCACCAGGCTCTTCATCATGGCTCCAAGCGGCACGATATGTAAGCAAGCGGGCAGCTTGCGACTCAACTGAGTGATCTGCAAGCTTCCATTGAATACCTTGGAATTTAGAAATTGGCTGACCAAACTGCTCTCTAGTACGAGCATGTTCAGCTGAGAACTTGAGCGCTTCTTCGGCAATACCAACCGCTGCAGCAGCCACAACAGTTTTGCTCAAGTCAAGCACAGCATTCACCTGGGCCTCGACTTCAGCGCTAGTGGCGCTAGCTAGTTTATTCTCGCTAGTGGCTTTGTACTCTTTGAAAGTAATATCGCAAGTAGCTGCAGAGCGCAGGCCGAACTTAGCTTTATTAGCGCCAATTTCAATGGTAGAAGACGGTGTGCCATCCACCAGGAAAATGCTTAGTTGATCGTCAGCGCCAGTGCGAGCTAGCACAGCCATTAAACCGGCCAATTGACCGTTGACCACCCAGGTCTTCTCACCACTGAGCAGCCAACCAGCTGACGAATCAGCAGTAGCAGTAGTTTGCACAGCCTTGAAATCAGAACCAGCTTTTTCTTCGCCGAAAGCTTGGGCGCCAATCAGGTCGCCAGTAGCTAGCTGTGAAAGATAGCGAGATTTTTGCGTTTCAGAACCGAACTTGTTAATTAATTCGATAACACTGTAGTGACTGGCAAGAGCCAAAGAGAGGCCAGCCGAGGCGCCAGCTAGAGCTTCGGCAAAGAGAACCAACTCAGTGGCGCCAAGCCCCTGGCCGCCATATTCACGTGGAACGGTCAAACCCAGATAACCGCCTTTAGCTAGCAGAGTCAGAGCCTCTTTCGAGCTCACCTGCTCTGTATCAAGAGCCATGGCTAGCGGAGCGATTTGCTCGGCAACGAATTTTAAATACTGTTCTTGCAAGGTCAGTTGGCCGCTGCTTAAGAAGGTGTTCACGGAAACCCCCAGTAGAAAAGATAGATGAGAAAGGGTAATAAAACCCTGATAAACTGCTGATCATAGCATTTACGGAACCAGAAGCATGACCCTGCTTGCAAAGTGGCTAAAACGCGCCTCCACAATTTTTAGTGAAAAACCAGACGTCAAAGTTGATGACTTTGGCCTCGAGCATTTTCTCGTCTATCACGGCCTGGTGGGAAGCAGCCCTGATAACCATCGTGAATTTAAAGATGTAAGGGCCGACATTGGCTCAGCAGTCAATCGCAGCAATTCGCACAATCTTTGCATCAACTTAAAACTGGCCCCACTCTGGTGGGAAGACAAGCTGGTGCGGATATTCACCGAACTCAAAGCCGCTAACTCCGAGCGCACCCTGGCCACTCTGCTGCCGCCAAAATCAGACGATTATGAAGTGCAAGATTATGACCCCTTGTGCCACCAAG
>CALRJJ020000346.1:0-5967 GCA_943367505.1 Flavobacterium psychrophilum
TGACCCCTATTGTTGGTGGCCTGGCTTGCAATGCCCGCTGCCCTTTCTGTGTGGCCGGCATGACCCCTGAGAACGGTGTCACCGGTAAGGCGCAGGCGCCAGACCTGAATGCCTTTGCTAAGGTCTGTGCTTTTGCAAAGGGCCACCACTGCGATAGCTTGTTGCTCACTTCAAAAGGTGAGCCTACCCTCTGGCCCGAGCAAGTTTTGCAGTACTTAAAAATTCAGCGCGCTTTTGACTTTAAGTCGGTGGAATTGCAAACGAACGGCATCCCCATCGCCGATCGTAAAATTGTGACGAGTCAGCACCTGCGCCAGTGGCGTGAGTATGGCTTGAAATTGATTGCTATTTCGGTTGTTCATTATGATGCCGAGCGCAATAGACAGACCTACCTGCCCCATCGTCAGGCATACATTGACTTGCCTGCGTTGATTGCCCACTTGCATAGTTTCGGCTATGCCGTGCGCCTGGCCGTAGTGATGTTGCGCGGACAAATTGACAGCTCAGCCGAGTTGCAAAAAATGATGGATTTTGCTCGGCGCAATAGAGTGGAGCAGCTCACGATTCGTCCGGTCAACAAGCCTGACTCTAGTCGTGACGATGAAATTACTAGTTTCGTTGCCGCTAACTATTTGCCTGATAGTGCTAAGGCTGAAATTCAAGCATACCTTGAAACTGCTGGCACTTTGGTAGAGCGCCTGCCCTGGGGTGGCAGTGTCTATGACGTTGGTGGCCAGAATGTCTGCTTAACCAACTCGCTGACTAAGGCCGATGAAAATGCAGATGTCGGCCGGCAGCTGATCTTCTTGCCCGATGGCAGGGTCAGTGATGACTGGCAAAAAGAAGGTGTCACGCTAGATGCCTTTGATCGGGCCCAACAGCATCAATTGAATCAATAAACAGGAGCGACCATGAGAAAGTTTGAAGTAACTGCCTTCGCGCCAATGAAAGCAGTTTATAGCTATCTATTTAGCGATACGAGAGAGGTTTTGAAGCGTGTAGCTCCCTTCGTCCATCCCGCTCTCTTTCGTGTGTCTACAGAGGCCAGCGAGGCCGGTCAGATTCTTTCTAACTTGGTTACGCCGCCCTTAGAAGTTACCGCCACAGATGAGGGCAAGCTTGATTTAGACATGATTCATCGGCCTATCATTGACCGAGTGGTTCAAGCATACTCTGTGTCCGTTTCAGGTCTCCAGCATTTTGCTTTCAAGTACCCAGGTCATGGCAGCTCTGAGGGGATCTTTCATCTGCTAGTGCGCTTGCGCACTCAGGGTGTTGCTGCAATTCATGTGCTTAGAGGCGAGTATGAGGGCTATGGCGCTCAGGCTAAGAATGTAGGCATGAGCGTGATTGAGCATGATTTTGACGAGGTAAGCCAAGCACCTGAGTTGATAGCGCCCGGCTATTGGTTCATAAGTAACCCCTCGGCTCGTCAAGGCAATATATTGCCTGACCATTTGATAAAAGGTTTGCTGGATGCTGGGCACCAGGTCATACTAGACCTCGCCTATGTTGGCTTGACTCGCGAGCATATTTTTGATGTATCTCATCCCAATATTGCTGCTGTAGTAATTTCGTTTAGTAAGCCATACGGTGTTTTTCGCCTGCGTTTGGGCGGATTCATCTTTACCCGTGAAGAACTGCCGACGTTTTACGGCAGTAAATGGTTTAAAGACTGTGAGCGCCTTTTACAAGCCCTGGCACTGGCAGAAACAATTGGTCCTAATTACTTCTACTCTCGCTACAAGCCCGTGCAAGACGCCATTGTTGCTGCCTTGAACGCTAAGTTTGAATTGGGTCTAGTGGCGAGCGATGTCTTGTTATTGGCTGAGCTTAAGGGAGAAGATGCCGCGCTACTTTCCGATGAGAAGAGGGCAATGATTGCACCTTTTCGCCGTGGTGAAGACTATCGCTTCTGCCTCACCCCATATTTTGAACAGGCCGAAGCCCAAGGCTTTGTGCCTGAGTTTTACGCTCGTACCCAAGGCTCTAACTTTGCTGTTCAGTCGGTGGATGAAAGTGGCGATAAGTGTAAGGAGGAGGACTTTCCATGTCGTGTCTGGTTGCGCCAGCACTATGATGAGCTGCCAGTGAATGAATGGGTAGCAGTCAACCTCGATGGGCTGGTGGACCATGACCCTGACCTCTTGAAGCTAGTAGATAAAGTGATTGCCCATGGCCTGCGAGGAGTTGTGCTCACTTACACATTTACTGCACCAACCGGCCTGAAAGTGACTTGGTCGATTGCGGCTCAGTAGAGCTGCTTTCGCTTTTTCTTATTGGTATTTTCTCTCAACTTTTACGGTTTCAATTATGGACGTTCTTTTACTGGTACTGTTTTTAGGCAGTATTTGTTCATTGGCTTCATTCTCTTCTCACTGTTCCTCAGCGGTGCTAGGGTGGCTCACGTGTGTCTCGGTATAAAAATGGCCTTCGTCACCTGCGTCTTTGGTTTGATTTTTTCAATTCTCCTTAATTAGGCTTATCTAAATCGGTCAAGTGTTTGCTACCAGGGACGGTGGCGACTTGCTGATTGTGACGCTGGGTATGGCGGAACCAACAACTGTTTTTCTTATTCTGACAGATATTATATACTGTAGTGAGATGCTCGATAAAGATTGCTTCTGGAGGCGACCACCAGTGATTTTTATCTCTAGCTTTGCCTAAAGCTTGGTGTCTCCTGTGGTGCTGCGGCGCTTGCTTAGTCTGCGGTTTTAATTAGCCTCTAGTCTTGTTGTGACCGAACTGTGGCCGTTTTGTGGCGAAAATAATGCTTGCCAAAAGTGCAAAGCAAATGTATTGTCATGGAGTGAGTTGCATCTGACTTCAATTCAAAACAAGTCTAATCAATTCAATAAAATTCAAAGTTCCACGGGGGTGGCAGAGTAAGCAGCTGAGGCAACTTGGCTGTTTTATTCTTTCAGGAGTCATATAAAATAGCCTAGATAGATATCGCGAGTGCAGTATGCCGCAGTTCAAGGGCCAATCTAATGACTCAGCAATCAGCCAGGGGCAACCTGAGAGTGTTTTGCCGGAAACATCTAAAAGATTGTATAGAGAAGCCGAGATGATTAGCTTAGGTGTCGGTCGCGCTCTGCTTGACACTGCGAAGCATCCACTAGATAAGTTGCCTGAGCTTTCTACGTCACTGGCGACGGGCTTAGCTCTGGGTGCTGCTAGTCGTTTGGGTGCCCCAGGAAGGTTAGTGGCTGCTGGTGTTGGTACAGCTATGGCTACTAAGTTCACCTACGATGAATTAACAGGAAAGCGCTGGACTCAATTTGGTAGTGCGGTGAAAGACACCTGGCACTCCGAAGCTAATTTGGAGCGTAATATCGATATTACTAAAAATAGTCTTGGTTCCTTTGTTGTAGATAGCGGTATTGGCGCTGTTGGTATGAAGTTTGGTTCTTTGGCAGCATCGCGTTTTGCTCCTCCGGCTCAACTTGTTAAAAGTGCCTTGAACCGGGCTGATTCTGACGGTGGCACTGCTATTCGCAGCCTGCAAAATCGCTGGGAAAACCCAATAGTGTTGAAGAAACAAGCCGCCGGTAGAATTGAGCTTATCAGCCACACAGAACCAGCTGCGAAAGGGGCAGCTAGTGGTGATTTGATCAGAGTTGCTAAAGCGGCTGATGGAGAGGTTTTGATTGCCGCCATGGATGTTGAGGGACACGGCCTAAACGCCGCTAGGAAGGCTGTTACTGTTCATGCTGCTATTGATAAAGTGCTTCCTCAAACAGGAAATAAAAGTGCCAGCGACATATTGGCTATGATCGATCAAAAATTAAGTACCAAAGATGAGCTGTCAGTTACCGCGGCTATGCTTAAGTATGATCCGGTTACGGGCAAGTTGCAGACCGCTACAGCCAGTTCGGAGTTCGCTTTTGTTGTGCGCTCTAATGGTGTAGTGAAGCAACTTGATGCGGAAGTGGGCGGTTTAGGTTTGGGTACCGACATGTATGGCAGTTTCCCTAGAGGCAATGAAGTTATTAAACTCGGTAAGGGCGATACTGTTGTATTGGCAAGTGATGGTGCTTTCGATCGCTTTGGCTACGGTAAGGTCCAGGCATTTCAGCAGTTTTTAGAGAAGACTGGTCCTAAGCCAGAACAAATTCGCCAGGGTATTCTCAATCAGCCTCAGCCTGAAGCTGGTGCTGACGACATGAGCTTTATTATCTTCCGACCTATCGAGTAATCGCCATGTAGGCAAAATCTTTTTGCCTGGATAACTGTCTCTTTTGCTTTGATAAAAGCGTTCTGTTTTTGCTTGGATTAGTCGAGCTGTGATTTCTTGCTTTGTCTTTTAAGATGAGCCGCAGAAGAGGGTTTTTAGAGAATTGATTCTAGCTATTCTTGCTTTTTGGTGGTATCACTGGTGATTACCAAAAGGTTAAAAATTTCTACCGTTGACAAGAGGACATTAGAGTTCAATAATTAGGTTGGTCTAAGAAGTGAGCACCACATTTGATATCACGCTTTTGCAAGCTTTTGGCTGCGTGCGTGATGTAATTCTGCTGCCAATAGTCAGATCTTCACACTGTCACTTTAGCTAGTGTCGGTAGATTTGCTCTGATTTGGCTTGGAAATGAGCGAATGAATCTAAACTCTGGAGGAACGGCAAATGCAAAGAAACCATCGTGCAACCAGCCCAAAAGCTCGTTTGATTGATGCCCGGGAAGAGAGTTTTAGCCTACCTAGTAATACAACTGCTTTGAGAAATGCTAGCGATGAAAATATACTGCTCCTAGATTTAGACAATACTCTTACTGATACTCGGCGCTGGTTTGCCGATTTTATTCTTGGAGCTACGGCTGAATTGGCCAGTGCTATGCGGGCGCCGACTAGTTTAATCAATAATCTCTTTGCTGAAGTGGCTACGACCACAACATTGCACGAGTATGGATTTGCCGTTGAAGAGATTGCCTGTCGTTTGAAGTTACATCGCTCACTCTCATATAAAAAGATAGAGGAGATCTCAGAACAGTTCTGGCAGTCTTTTGCAGCGGCTCATCAAAAGATAGAAGTATATGAAGGTGTGCACGAGACTCTTGCACAGATTCGCAGTCAGCACAAAGACTTGAAAATCGTTGTACTGACTGATTCACCCGAATGGGTAGCCCTTGAGAGACTTTCACTGACGGGCTTACTGCCGCTAGTTCATGGCTTAGTGGCGATCCGCACGGAAGATCCGAAATTGAGACAACGCGGTTATCGCGACTGTATCAAAAGCGCTAGACGACGAATCGAGGCAGCGCAAGAGAAAGTAAATAAGCAACATCTACTGCTCAATATGTCGATTCCTTCTACGTTCGCTAAGCCAAGCTCTGCTGGCATAGAATTGATTGCCAAAAGATTGGGTGTGGTTTCAGGACAAATAATAATTTGTGGAGATAAGGATACCAAAGAAGGTCTCGCTGCTGCTCAATGGCGTAAGAAATCACATCTTCATGTAAATGAGGAGAGACCAATTCATTTTGTTCGTGCCAATTATGGCAATCATGATCTTGATCACTCCCGCTATCTTGAACTGGCATCGCACATTCCTTCTCTTTCTGGCAGCAAAAGCAAAGATATTCCAGCCGTTCCTGTCTTAAGCTCACTCGATCGCTTCGAACAATTGAATGTCGTTATTGCTGACACTTTAGTGAGCACCAAGCGCAGGCATGCAGTAGCCTGATTTTTATTCAAGGTAAGAAGCAAATTAGCGAGCAAGTGGTAACTTCACTTGCTCGCTAATTTTGTGGTAACTGGTAGCCGATAGACAACACTGACACAAGCGTGAGTCGCAGAGCTGATTCGTGTTCTAACTGTGGCTGATTTGTGGCGGAAAAAGCTTTATTTGTCAAATTGTGTTTGCAATTGTATGGTCATGGTTGACACGTACAACAGCTATCTCGGAATTGGTGCGAAAATGCCTTACGATCGAATTGAGAGCATTGATAACAAAAAGAGTCTGAGTGATAG
>CALRJJ020000347.1:0-5963 GCA_943367505.1 Flavobacterium psychrophilum
CATACTTGAAAGTTGCTAACAGTCCCAGATTTCTGGATGATTTTCGCGGAAACTAAATATTTCAAAATGCTCTTTACCTCTCTTAGCGGCACTACTAATTGTGTTCTTCAGGCCAAGAATTAGGTGGTCAAGTACGCTTACTCCTAGCACTTTGCCTGCTGCTATTAGCTGCTTGGTGGTTTCGAAGTCTTCTTTGGAGGGCGTCAGCGTGGCTCCGGATGGGTGATTGTGACAGACTAGAATGGCGTAGCTGTTGGCAACCAGGGCGGCTTTAAACACCTCTCTTGGATGAACCAGAGAGGCTGAGAGGGTACCGTGGGAGACTTCGTGTAGGCCAATTACTTCGAACTTAGTATTGAGGTGTAGGCTGACAAAATGTTCTTCTGAGGCAAAGTGCAAAGGCCTAAGAAGAGAAGCGGCATCTTCGGCCGATTTTATGGCCGGAAATGGTGGTTTGAGGTTTATCTCTTCCTTCACGAGACAGAGCTTAAGTTTTGGAATTTGATAATCTAGTAAAGTGCTTAATTGCACTGTCTTTCCTTTTTTCATTGATTCTTCCTCAGCGCAGTCAGTCAGTCAGTCTTCTTCTTAAGACGTTGCAGAGCTCACTAAAGTTCAATTCAAAATTCTAAATTCTAGACTTGCTGTGTTTTCCAGACACCAGACTTAAATCGCCAGACTGCTAGCAATCCTATGATAGATGAGGAGGCGGCAATCCCCAGCCAGATGCCCGGTGGGCCGAGGGCAAGACCATATTTAGTGGTGAGCAAAAAGGCTAGTGGTAGTCGCACCACTGTTAGACAAAGTATGCCAATCCACATTGGCCATTTCGTGTAGCCGGCCCCAGTCAGTGCGCCAAATAATACTATCCAGCAAGCCGTCAGTGGCTCAGAGAGACCAACGATTCGGAAATAATCGGCTGTGCAGCTAACCACATTGGGTTCACTGCTCATCATGCTGGCAATTGGTGTGGCGAAAATAAACATGATTAGGGCCGTGGGAAATTCAATAGCCAAGCCAATTTTCATGGCCTGCCAGCCCGTAGCTTCAGCGCGCTCTGGTTTCTTTGCACCCAGGTTTTGACCAACAATTGTGCCAATTGAAGTAGCTAGAGCATGCAAGGGCAAGGTACAAAGCATTTCTTCGACTCTGAAGCCTATGGTCCAAGCGGCCTGGCAGGCCGTAGGGTCTTTAGTCATAGCGAAAATGAGAAAGAGGGCGAAATTGCCCATTACCCAGGCTAGATCTTGAATGCATGTGGGAATGCCGATTTTCAAAATACGCCAGATCCATTCTTTTGTTTCTTTCGTCAAGCCACCTTTGATCGCTGGCCAGAGATTGAGAGAGCCTGCCAGATCAGACTTCGATAAGAGATAGAGATTTAGTGACATGCCCACTAATCCGCCAGCAAACCAAGCCCAGCCGATGCCTGAGACTCCTAACTGGGGCCAGCCTAAACAGAGGAAAAAATCTAGGCCAATGATTACCACGGCCATGAAAAACCAGTTGAGCAGAGGCACTCTGGAATTGCCGATGGCACGAAACATCGAATGTGCTGTCCAGACCACAGTAAAAGGTAGTTGTGACAGGAGGTCGATAGATAGATACTGCCAGCCCAGTTCTTGCACGTGGGGGCTGGCTCCAGCCATCGCTAACAGTGGTTTGGCGGCGCCCCACCCAGCTAGAGTAGAAAGCACCCCAAACAATATGCAAAAAATCAGTGACTGCCGACCGGCTTCTACGGCCTGGCTATAGTCGCGAGCCCCCCAGAAACGACTGATCAGAGCCATGGTTCCTGAAGATAGAGCCACGGTCAAAAGCAGCATCAGAAACCAGATTTGATTGCAGATGCCGAGTGCTGCTTGTACTTCAGAACCGAGTTTACCGGCCACCCAGATATCGACAAAGCTAGCTGATGAGATCACCAGCATTTGCACCATCATGGGCCAGCTCATGTGCCAGATGGCAGCCCAAGTTGAGCCGCTCACCAGTCGGTCGGTGGAGTTAATCTCGCTAGATTCAATTTCAGGCGAGATTTCAGGCTCGTCTGCCGAAGAGGACATCTACAACTCTCTTTTTACATCGCCGTCAGTTTTGCTTGCTTGCTAAGAGCGAACTTACTAGACTATAGGTTGGTCGGCGGTTTAGAAAGGGGTAATTACGAAGTTTGACATGTGAAGAGATAGTTTTTCGCAAACCAGATGTAAACGAACTGTTCGTTGCCGCCTTAAGGCAGCTTGCCTTTGAAGAACCGGCCAGTCGCTTTGCCAGAATGCGTAAGACTGTCGCCAAGCAATGTGCCAAGAACCCTGATACCAAGCCGATTTTACGCTCAATTGAAAGTAACTATTTAACTCTGGCAAAGACTTTCGGGCAAATCTTTGGCCCGCAAAATGTTGAAGAACCGAGTCTTTCGCAAATTCTCAGTTTAGCCATAGCACTGGATGATTTGCGGGTCTTCAGTGAAACTGCTTTGACGATTTGGTATCAGCAGTATCAACATATCACTGACGAAGTGCAGCTCAGCCCAAAAATGCACGCTTTGCTTGAACTCCTTGGTCAGGGCAGCTCTCGGGCTGCTCAAGCATGGTTGCGCGCTTGTCTTCTAGCCACTATAGATTGGCGCTTTAGCGAGTGGGAAAGCCTCAGCCAGACCGAAAAGAAAGAAGATCTAGAGCGGGTGCTTCTCGTTCAAGAGATTTTCCGAGAATTGAAAGCTGATGCTTTGGCCTCTGGTCATGCCGCTCTGCCTTTTCTGTCTGTTGAAGTTCTTGCAGACAAAGTTTATGAATGCGCCAAGAAGCTAGCCGGAAAGCTAAGACCAAATCTTTTGCTCTTGGTAGAAGGACAGACTGAGGCCATCGTCTTGCCACATTTTGCTCGCTTGTCTGGTCTGTCCTTTAGCCAGCTAGGTGTGGAAGTTATCGCCAGCGGCGGTGCTAAGCAAGTAGCTCGGCGCTACCTGACAATTAAAGATACGGTGCGCTTGCCTATTGTCTGTGTGCTTGACGGTGACGCCGAGCACTCGGCTGAGTTAATTGAAGATGCACTGCGCGATTGTGATCAACTGGTATCACTGGCGGTGGTGGAGTTGGAGGATAGTTATTCCTATGAGCAGTTGCTCTATTTGCTCGAAGAGCATTTGGCAAGATTTGGACAAACACTTTCTCAGTGTGAGTTTGCCTTGCCCGAGAGCGGTCGACGCAAAGATGCCTTGAACAAAATATATCGGGATCGAGGCTTAGGAGATTTCGATAAAATCGGCTTTGCTAACGAAGTGGTCGCTTCTTGCAAGAAGAGCACGGATGTTCCACTTGAGATGGCCATTGTTCTTGATGCTGTGAGGATGACTTTGACTTTGGGTCAGCCATTTGATGGCTAGCCCAAAGAAGACGAGCAAGAAATCGCTAGTAGCTACAGTGCTTTCTACTGCGCTTTGGCTTCTCAGTATTGTTCTTGCTTTCCAAATACCGGCCACTAGTGCACTAATCTGGCTACCAGACTCATTACTCTTGCTAGGCTTCGTGCCCTTGCTCGTGCTTGCCCGGCAATCTTGGTTGATCCTTTTATTTGGACTTTCTAACGCCTTTATTGGTTTCTTTCTTCTGGTATTAGCCCATTTAGAGAGCGATAAATTTGTCGGTGAAGTACTGCTGATGAAGCAGCACTTGATCACGATGCATTCGCCCTGGGCATGGCTCTATCTTGGACTGCTCATTGCAATTTGGGGTGCCGTTGCTAGCACCATCGATTTAGTTAAATTGGTCAAGCGTTTGCTGCGTCGAAAAACTACATAGTAGTTTGAGTGCGGCGTCCCAGCTTAACAGGTGCAGTTCCGTCTTCAGGAATAAGCACGCGAGCCAAGAATTTTTTCTCTTTTTCCCATTTCTTCGGCACTGTGCCGCAGACCTTAAGAAGGTGGTTGAAGCCCTGCATGCTTTGATCGGCAAACTCAGCGTTTTTAGCCACGAACAGCCATTGCTTGATGACATAGTTGTACAGAGCTGGGTCGCGGTCTTTTTGCTTGATGAGCTTTTTCTCGAGAGCCTCACCGTAAAGAATTCGACCGTCCATATCGGCCGGTGCCAGTTCAACAGAACGCTGCAGCACCATAATTGCCCGGTCTAATTTGCCGAGGCGCATTGATTGCTCGCCTTCAATTCTTAGGCCGTTAGCTGAAGGAACACCCAGTTCAAGAAACTGGTCAGAGCTCACAACTCCGTGGTGATCTTGCCCAATCTCTGAGGTGTCGACGAAAAGATCATCATAGGCGGCCATTGCCTTGCCAGGAAAAACGAATTGAGTCGATAACACTGTTGCCACTGCTAATGTCAGTGCCAGTACTCCCGGTATACGCTTTGTCATTTTCAACGACTCGGTCATTGTTTTCTCCTTACTACTTGAGCACTGCTTTTTCTTTGACGGGGGCACTCTTTCCCGCGGCTTTTAAATCTTGAATTGCTTTGCCTAAATCGGCTGCACCATAGACAAAGTTGCCAGCTACCATGGCTGTGGCGCCATGGGCCACTACTTGTCTGGCGGTATCGGCATTGATACCACCATCAACTGAAATTATTACTTCTGGACGCCCAGCTTCGTCAAACAATTTTCTCAAATTGGCGATTTTGGGTAAGACTTCAGCGATAAACTTTTGACCGCCAAAGCCTGGGTTCACAGACATAATTAAGACTAAGTCGAGGTCTTGTAAAACATACTTGAGAGTATCTTCAGGGGTGGCCGGATTGAGCGCTACACCTGCTTTTTTGCCCAGTGAGCGAATATGCGATAAGGTGCGCTGTAAGTGATGACAGGCTTCTTGGTGCACGGTGATGTAGTCGGCACCAGCGCTAGCGAAGTCAGAGAGATATTTGTCAGGATCGCTGATCATCAAATGAACGTCGAGTGGCAATTTGGTCACGCCTTTGAGGCATTTGACCACAGGGGCGCCAATGGTTAAATTGGGCACGAAGTGGCCATCCATAACATCAACATGTATCCAGTCTGCTCCGCCTTCTTCGGCGCGGCGAACTTCTTCTCCCAGGCGGGAAAAGTCAGCCGATAAAATTGAAGGAGCAACTATTACGTTCATATATGGCTGCGAATTGGCCTGATGGGTTTGCTTTTCACTTGACAGTGTAATGATGCCCTTCTCTGCTCCAATGGTCAAGCGGTAAGTCGCCCCTTTCACTAACAGTCTTGAACTCGGGCATGAAGATTTTTTTAGCCTGACCTTCAAAGCACCAGGCAGCGGGGTTCTAGACAATTGCTCGCTTGCCAAGGTGTCGTGCCTTAATTCGATAATAAGATGCTAATTGTTAGCAGTCCTACAATATATGTCTACATCAAACAAGAGTTTAGCTAGGTAAAACATGATCAGCCACAAATTGACTTCAGAGCAGCAGGAATACCAAAAGTTGGCTCGCGATTTCGCTGCTCGAGAAATTGCGCCCCAGGCTCATAAGTATGACCAGTCGGCCGATTTTGCTGGAGACATTTTTGACAAGCTTTGGCAAACAGGTCTAGCAAATGCCTGCGTGCCTGAGGCTCTTAACGGTCTTGGTCTCAGCTGTTTCGATAATTGCTTAATCGCTGAAGAATTGGCCTATGGATGTAGTGGTATCGCTGGCAGTGTTGAGGCTTCTTCTATTGCACAGCAGTTTGTTATCGATTTTGGTAGCGATGAGCAAAAAGCAAAGTTTCTCTCCCCTCTGATGGAAGAAGCTTGCTTGGCTGGCTTCGGCATGTCGGGTGGAATCAAAAGTGGTCGGGTATTTTACCGCAAGGAAGGCGAGCAATTTGTATTGAGTGGTAAGCACCCTGCTTTTGTCAACGGCGGTATCGCCCAGTGGTATCTTGTTGCTGCCAGTGAAGATCGGCGTGAAGTTAGTGGTCGCGGTCAGGCCTTAGGTAGCAAAGAACGCTTTAGCTACTTCTTGGTTGGTGCCGATGACGATATTGATTTC
>CALRJJ020000348.1:0-5955 GCA_943367505.1 Flavobacterium psychrophilum
GAAAAGCCGATACGCCACGAGGACCGCCTTGGCTATTGAAGCTAGCTTTCAATTCAGCGTGGGCCATACAATTGGCCTTATCTTCAAAGAGATTGAAATGCCACATATAAGCAGGGCTATCGGCGGGTATCAGGCTAGTGCCTGAGCCAATGGCGTTCATGCGTTGATAGGGACCGCCAAAGTTGGAGTGCATTGGTTCAGCTTTCAAGTAATCACCGTCAGCAGTCTCGTGATGGTGCTGATGTTGAGGCTGATGCTGATGGCCAGGCATTTTGCTCATGTCATGTCCGGGCATTTTACTCATATCGTGACCAGGCATGGTGCTCATGTCGTGGCTTACTGCTTCTTTGCTTTGCTTCTCGCTGCTCAATCCTTGCTTGCTAGGGTTCGAAGAACAACCAGCTAAGGTAAAGAGCAAACCGACGAGACAGACTGAGAATAGCTTGTTCATTCTTTAGACCTCAGAGTGCAAAAATAAGTTAGCCGCTAATTAGCCAACCAAGAAATAGAATGCCAGCTGCGAAGGCAAGCGGCACCATGGCGAATCCAAGCATCGTGGGCGGCTGGCGCCAGGGTTGGCGTCTTGCCGGTTTATCAGTGGTTGGTTTCATAATTAATTCCCAAAAGTTGCTTGGTGCCAGGCTAGGCCGAGCACCAAGACAAAGTTAAAGCCTAGAGTCAACAAGTTGGCTTAAGGCTCTGTTGTTTTCTTCTATTTCAGAAGTCGAAATCCCAGTATTGCAGGCAGTTTTGCCAGTACGGAAAGTTTTGCATTAGCCAGGCTTTGGCTAAGTTTTCGACGCGATCATGAGCTACTTGGTCGTGGTATTGATTGGGATGGCTCTCGCACAGCTCGTGTCTCAATGGTACCCAGGGAGTGTGGTAAAGCGCGTCTTTGTCGTCCATGACCAACACTCGCAGCTCTTTGTTGTTGTGGGCCACTTCGAAGACCGTAGTAAAACGACGACGTAACCCAACAAAGGCTCGGGTGCCGCAGTAGTCGGTGCAGATGTAGATATCGGCACGATTGCGGCCATTGCTGTCGGTCAGTTCTTGCCAGTGCGGATGACCGGTTTGTTTTACCTGCCAACCTTCAGGCAAGTTAACTTCGCAAGTGTATTTGTTAGCAGGGCCAACTCTTTCGATTCCCCAGGTAGCTAAGTCGCTCCAGGTGGCAAATCTGATTTCGTTTGGCAGTCTTGCTAAGTTAGTAAAGTTTTTCATGTTTTGTTCTCTCTTGATTGAATGAAGATTGGATTTTTCATGACCGCGCTCCTTGGTAGCCATGAAGATATTGCAGTGCCACCACATCCAGTGACAGCAGTAGAGCGAATGTCGTTTTCAGGTTCAGTTAAAGGGAGTTCAAATCTCCGCAGCTTAAGCGCGGAGATATTGAGGTTAGATAGTGCAATAGGTTGTTTTGAGGTGAAAAAGATTGCTCGAAATGAAGAGGATGTAAAGCGGATATATCTGAACCTAACATCCCCTTCTTAGTGGTAGAAAGAGAAACTCTTACTTATTTGCTTACTTTCTCTATTTCTGTATGTGTCCAGCTAGCAAGCAGGTGACGATTCGACCAATGGGGGCGAGACACTTGCGGCTGTTGCCACCGTGCTCAGTTTCTCTTCTCCAAATTTGAGATCAGTAAACAGGCTGTCTAGTTCAGCTGGTAGCAAATCTTTGAAGTAGGGCCGATGGCGTCCAGCTAAGAGTAGCAGGGCTTTCACGCCTCTATTGCGAGCTTGACTGAGAGCGTCGTTGCTCAACAGTCCATGCTTTTCCAAGGCTTCTATTGCAGACATGTACCCAGACATAATCATCTGCCATTTTTCTCGGCGGGTCATACTGAATTTGAATGAGCCATAGAGAGGGGCTGGTGGGCTGATCACTATGCGGTCGTGATTGTCTGGCAAGACAATGCCGTCCATTCTCAGGCTTTCGCGGTCATGGCTGATGATGCCATAGACTTTGTCGATAAGCTGATGCAGTGGGCTTTTATCTTCACCGACATTGACCACAACCAGGTATGAATTTTCCATGGGGAAGAGTGCTTGTGGTACCGAAATCGGGCAGCGCCCTTCTGGACCTAAGCCGCCATCAATGAGCAGGTGTTCTTCACCGCTGTCACTTTTCCATGCCACCGGGTCAAGCAAGATTGGTACGGCACAAGTGGCTCGCACGGCCGTTCCAATTGCTATTGGTTTCTGCGCCGCTTTAACCAGTTTGCCGTCTTCCTGTTCCTGCCAGACTCCGTCTTTGGTAAATATTACTTTGCGCTGGTGCGATAGGGCGACAGTGCAAAAGAGACTGGGCCAGTCTTTGATGCGATCGTCGAAGTATTGGCCCATGAGCTTGGCATCAAGGGCGCCTACCAATGGCGGTGGGTCAACATCCTTGGGTTCCCGCAAGGCCTGGGTGAGGAATGTAACCAGGGAGACCCGCCGGGTCACTAGTTGGTTGAAGTCAGTGTCGAGAACTTGCATTAATAGCTGTGTGACGTCGGGATTGGCACATATCAGGGCCGCTGGGACAGAGCCACCGCTCACTCCTGTAATCGAACGAAATCGGCGAAAATTAGCCTGAGCTAGAGCGAGTAGAACTCCTGTGCCAAATAGAATTGCTCTTGAGCCGCCGGTACCGATGAGAAGATTGATGTCTTGGCTTTCAGGGCCCTTATTGTCTTCTGATTTCATGGAATTTCTCCTGGAAAGATGTTAGGCCAGCAGTAGAAGCTGGCAATGGCATATTGGTGTTGGTTCATTTTTTCTCCTCTGTAACAGTGGCCTCCGCTGGTGCTGCTGTGGCAGTCGTCACGGTTTCTGGTTTTGCCTCTGCCGCCAGTACTTCTGGAGTTTTCTCTATGACGGCGCTGTTAGCCTCAGGTTTTGCCTTTGAGGTTCCAGGAATTACTTTGGGCACTCTGCCAAAGAAGAAGTCGGTGATTAGTGGCCGATTGGGGTCCATGGCGTAAGAGCTGAGGTCGACTTTGCCAGCTACTTGTACAGCTCTGATAGTGGCCATGTCGTTCAGTGGGTGCAGCGCATACATAGCTGGGTCGCTTATGCCTGCCGCTTGCATGGTTACCACTACCGAGTCAGTGTAGAAGTTTCCGCTGGTTGAGCGCGCTGGTTGACTGAAAATCCATTGCGCTGCTTTAGCTACAATTTCGGGTTTACGTGAGTGGGCAACTGTGGTGGCACCACCAAGTTTGTTGCGTACAGCAGCAGTATCAACAGTGGTTTCTGGCCAGAGTGAGTTGACAGCGATGCCGTCTTTGCGAAACTCATCAGCGAAGCCCATTGTCAGCATGCTCATGGCATATTTAGTCAGGGTGTAGGTAAACTGGAACCATTCTGGGTCTAGGTTTAGCGGTGGCGAAATGTTGAGAATATGCGGGTTTGAGCTTTTTCTCAGATAGGGCAAGGCATATTTGATGACCATGAAGGGCCCTCTGGTGTTGACCGCGTGCATGAGGTCAAACAGTTTCATCTCAGTTGACTCAATGCCGGTGAGGCTAAGTACTCCAGCGTTGTTGATGACTATGTCTATTCCACCGAAAGTTTCGACGGTTTTGGCAATAGCAGCTTTTACTTGCGCTTCATCACGCACGTCTACTTGAAGAGCAAGAGATTCACCACCAGCTGCGATCACTTCTGCTGCTGCGGTGAAGATAGTGCCTGATACTTCAGTGCGTTCCTCTACAGTTTTGCCTGTAATTACTATTTTGCAGCCATGCTTTGCTAATTCAAGAGCAATGGCTAGACCGATGCCGCGTGAGGCACCATTGATAAATACTACTTTGCCTTTCAGGCTTGTTTCGTTAGTGTCCATTTTTTCCGTCCTAGCAGATTTTGCTGAGGTTAAGGTAATGCCGTGTTGCAGGCGGTTGAGACTGGTTGAAAGTCTCGTTGATTGGTGTTTTGCTTCTCTTAAAAAATGCCGAGTGTTTCTTGAGCTCCATGACTGGAGAACAAGAAGTAGTTATTTAGAGCCAAGCGATTGGTTTTTATTGATGCCTCTAGGCAAATGAGAAAGAAAAACACTCTTCAATATGCCTAAAGCTGAGACTGATTGACAACTGGGGATTGGCTTAAATAGAGCTGTTTAGCTAATTACTCTCACATGTTATGTGATTACAAATGACAGTGGTGTTAGTGTCTCTATTGAGCGCGGTGAAGCGTCACGATGAAAAGAAATGTGTGGAGCTTTGCCTTGTCAGGACGTGCTGGTAATTGCAAGAGTCTCGTTGGCTCGTATTCAAATCGGCCTGTTCGGCTCTAGAAGCTCTTGCGATCGATGTCTTGCATCAGTCCATCTAGTGAACTGTTTTCATCGCTGCCACGAAGTACGTCTTTGTCGTTAGGGGCCCGCATGGCGCCTGCTGGTGCCTGAAAGTCACGAGGAGGTAAGTTCACTTTGGTGATCTTTTTTGTTTGCAGCATGAATTGTTTGTTCTTGCCTTTGCGCTCTATTAGTAGTGAAAGCGGCAAGTCGCCCAAGGCGGGAAAATTATACTGTTGTCTGACGAAGGCAAGCACTTGTGGTGGGTAGGGAAGGTCTTTGGTGGTCAGCAGTTTGGCGTCAAAGAGTGTGTCTATGCCTTTTTCGACCTTCTCCGCTTTGGTCAACTTCTTCATCTTAAATGAGCGACACTGGAGGCCAAGAATGTTCTCTCTAGGGCCTTCATCAAAGGGAATGCGGGGAAAGGAAAAGCCCCAAAATATAATGGAAATACGGAGCATATGGCCCTCGTATTTGTTCAATGGCGTTTCGAAAATTCTATTGGTTTTGGCATTGTATATTTGTACTTTCCATTCTGGTGCGTGGGCCATAATGCTCACACCATTGGCCGGATTGGACCAGCGAAAGCCATCTTTTCCGAATGAAAATATGGTTCCTGCTCCGTAGATCTGGCTGTCTTGTTCAAGGCGCAGGCAATCCATCGACTGGGCTGATGGCGCTGCCACAACCATTAAGGCCCCTACTATTGCTAAGCTCAAAGTTGCTGTTCTGCAGTAATTGTTCATCGGTTGTGAGTACTTATGAGCTATTAGTATTTATTAGCTATGCGTTTAAGGCGGCTGTAAACAGCTCTAGCCTCTGGGCAAGATCGCTTTCTTCTAGGGCGGCAAAAGAGAGAATGAACTCAAGATCCCGTGCAACTCCGGCATAATAGCTGCGGGTGCTTGTCATTGGTAGTTGACTCGAAGCAATTGCTTGTTCGATTTTAGCAGCCTCATAGTGGTTGTTTAAACGCACAAGCAAGCCCAAGCCGGCGCTTTCTGGTGCAATGTAGGCTGTGTCTAAAGCCTTCGCTAGAAGAGTCAATAAATTTTGTCGGCGCAGTGCATAGCGCGAGCGTTGCTTTCTGATTAGTTTTTCCAGATGACCTTCGTTGATAAAATCGGCCAGGGCCGCCTGCTCAACTAAAGAAACGTCTCTTTCTACAAGGCCTTTAGCTGCTGTGAGCGGTTCAACCAGGGGGTCAGGAACTACCATGAAGCCTATTCTAGACACTGGTGCCATGGCATTCCACAAACAGGAAAGATAAATTGTTCGGTCGTTGTTATCCATGCCCTGTAGTGATGGAAGCGGGCGACCGTCATAGCGAAACTCGCTGTCATAATCGTCTTCGATAATATAGGCTTGATTTTTAGCGGCATATTCTAAAAGTTGCTTACGCCTATTCATCGACATCACTGCCCCGGTTGGAGCTTGGTGTGATGGTGTGACGTAAATCAAGCTTGGAGCTATTTTAAGCTCATGCAACTGTTCTACAATCAGGCCTTGGTTATCTACACCAATTTGAGCTATTTTGGCACCGTTGGCTAAAAATTGTTCTCTTGCGGCAGAGAAGCCAGGCTCTTCCATGGCTACGAGATCACCGTCATTGAGAAGCAATCGAGCGAGCAAGTCGAGGCGTAAATTGCGTGATGCAAAAGTAATTAGACGATC
>CALRJJ020000349.1:0-5946 GCA_943367505.1 Flavobacterium psychrophilum
CATCCTAAGGATGGTTATTTTTTGCGGGCTGAGAGCTTTTATAACCTGGCTACTTATATGGACGAAGTTGGTTATCTCGATTCTTATGGCGGCAAGTCGCTACATCGCCAGTCGCATGGCGAGTCTTTTATGGCTACCTTGGTAAATAAGTTTAGAGGAAAAGGCATTTACCTTTTAGATGAACCAGAAGCCGCTCTTTCTCCATCGCGCCAGTTGGCTGCTCTAGTGCGTATTCACGACTTGGTGCAAGATGGTTCGCAGTTCATTATCGCCACCCATTCCCCCATTTTGTTAGCCTATCCATCGAGCAAGATTCTTGTTTTTGATGAAACCGGCGTGCGTGAAGATAAGTATGAGAATCTTGAGCATTTCTCGGTCACCCGTGATTTTCTCAACAACTACAAGAGACGCTTAGACCTGATGCTCGATGATTAGGTCGTGGGTTGCCCTTCAAGTTACATTAATGCGTATTTTCACCGCTGACATTCCTCGCCGCAGGTGTGACTATGTACCAAGCGAATAGGACGTTTCGGGGCTGGCAGCAGTGGCTGGAGAAAAAATAGCATTGATGGCGGCAGAAGCCACTGTTCCAGTGGCAGAATCGGCTGCCCTCGCCCTTTTGAAAAGCAGCGGCATGCTGTTCGGTTCGGCGCCAGAACTGGCGGCTATGAAGGCTTTGGGGCGCTCTGCTTCTTCGGCTATGCATGAACAGTTTCATCTGGGGCAGGAATTGATCAAGCCTATTGGCGAAGCTGTTCTTAAGCCATTTAAGGTTCTGGCTAGTGATGGAACCTCTCCAGGGGCGCAACGTGTGCGCTGGCCATTGCCCAAGTTTGATTCAAATGGTCAGTGGAAGCCCGGTGCTTGGCTGCACATTGATCAAACTCCAACAGATGCATACTCGATAAACGGCATGCTCATGCCCCAGACCAGGCGCGCCTTGCATGTTAGCAATGTGCCTGCGCAATGGAAATTAGGTCATACTCAAGTGCGCTTATTTGAGGCCGAGCTGAGCCCTCCTGATAAAGCGCTCTGGGAGCAAGTGGCGAGGGGTAAGAGCGTGGTGGATAGCGCTATACCAGTCACTTTGCGCGATTTCCCTGCACGGCAAGTGCGTTTGACCCGCGAGATCGTTGGTGACGAACTGCGTCAGCTTATGGCTCTGGGAAAATAATTGCTAAAGTCGTTCTTCGTGATAGAAGTGGGTATAGATTTGTAGTCGCGGCTATGAAGGTTCTTCCTTCTAAAATTTCCAATTTAGAGTCTTCGCTTTCCGCGACACCTTTTATATCAATCTATTTTTCAATGGCAATAATTTGAAGTTCATGGCATTGCTACTGGCATCGGCACTCGCAGTCTCTGCATTGTTTCTTTTGCCGTTTGCTTCTCTTGTGCCGGCGCCAGCTCAGACAGCTGAGCCGATAAAAGATGCAGAAAGAGAAACAGAAAAAATTGCTTTCAAGACTTCCTACCAGAAGGGGGCCAAACTGTTTCAGGAGAAGAAGTACCAGGCCGCCGCAGCTAACCTTACTGTTGCGGCCCAATCCCCTGCGGATGATGGCGAAGCTGGCATACTTTTGGGTTACTGTTTCTATGAAATGCATCAATATCAGAAAGCCCTTGATCAATACAAAAAAGTTAGTGAGACAAGCCGGCTGATTTCGGTCAAGAATCGCGCCCAGAGGTTAGCTGCTACCTTGAACAGCTATATGAAGGGGATTTGCCCTGGAAGTTGTCTCAAACCTTCAACACCAGGCTGGCGCAAAATGGACGTACCTGGCAAGCCCGATCGCCTGGTGTGGATGGTTTTTCCTTATCTCGACCCCGCGGGCAAAGGCGGCTCTGAATATTGGAGTAACGACCATATGGGCGAAGTAATTGAGTACGTTAATGGTCGGCCAATTAATAAGGGGCCCTGTCCTCTCTGTTCTGGAACTGGAAAAGTTAGTTTGCCCAAATAGATAGCTGTAGCGGTTGATTCTTGTTAGTTTGAGCGTTGGGGCCAGCGGGCATAGAACTTAATGCCGCGGCTATGAAGGTTCTTCCTTCTAAACCTATGATTTAGAGTCTTCGCTTTCTGCGGCTTCTTTTTATGCCAGTTGTGCGAGGCCATGGTGCAAGAATATTCGCCGCAAAAACTTGAATTGGCCAACAAGATTTTCGTTCGGCGCTGTAAGAAGGTTTTACTTAATCCGGCCTCTACTAATGAGGTTTTGCCTAGCCACTATGTGGCCACGGTCGTGAAGACTATAGAGGCTTTAGGGTTTGGCATGTCGGCTGATTTAATTGCCGCCTGCAAGCATCTTAGTTTAAGTGAACTTGCTGACTTGAAGAAACAGTTATTCGAGTGCTTAGCAAAAGAGAAAGGTGCTCACCAAAAATTGACGCCGATGTATCCTGATTTTCCTAAGCAAGTGATGGATATGAGTGAGGCGGAGCTTTATCTCAATGCCATGGTGCACTATTTTAGTGGTGGCAAATATTTGCCTGCTAAGCCCAAGAAGCTCTTTGGTCTAATTCCTGTTCCTCAGCGGGCTCCTCTTGCTGAAGCCCCTGATTTGCGGCCGCTTGCCCTTTCCACCTTTGAACAGTTTGAGCTGCAATTTAGACAACTGCTTTCGGTTAATAGTTCCATTTCTGTTGTCGATAAAGAAGACATTGTTGCTTACATAGATTTCTTTGATGGCGATATTGAGCGGTTCTTACCGGCTCAAATTGCACACCGCGAGAATAAGGCCTTTATTTTGGCGCAGCTAATGGAGCGCACCGCTGATAGTGCTAATCTTGTGGCCAAGTATGTCGATACTGCTACCGATGTGCTGCGTTTGGCTGTTGCCTTGAGCGGCGGAGACGTCTCCTTAAGTGAGCCTGCCAAGTTTAAGACCTATAAGCGCAGTGTGCGCCGTTTGCTTTTGAGTTTGCTTGAGAGTCAGTCTAACTTGATTGAAGATATGCTGAGGTGGAAAGAGCGATGGATCAGGCTTGGTGAGAAACTGCACCCGGGTGAATTTAAAGACCGATATCCACGATCATTTGAGGCCTTCAACATCTTGAGAAATGGCCTGCCCTCCAATACTTTCAATAGTCGCTTAGAGAAGGCCTTAGAGTTGAGTGATGCTACTGCTGCTGTGGCCATGCTGAAAACAAGACCGGGAGATTTCGCCCGGCGTTTAGATCACTTGCTGCGTATTGCTGGTCCCCACCAGGAGGATGTAGCATTTGCTTTTGCCAAGGTTGTCGACAAGGTTTCTACACCAGTACTGTTGCAGGTCTTGCATCATTTTAAGAATCGGGCGCAGCCGCGGCCATTGCGGGTTTTCTTTCCTAAGTCGCAGCTGGCCAAAGCCCAGGCAATACCTGACTGCTTACCGGGGCTGCCGCCTCTCGTTTGCGAGTTGGCCGCCGGACTCTGTCGCAAAGCCTTGCTCGAGCGCTTTGCTAAGCTTCCTTCTCTCGGTACTTGCTGGGTCGACCCAGAGTTGAAAAATTTTATGGTGCCTTTTGCGCAAAGGTCTGCTTCTAAAGCTCTTCGCACAACCTCGCGCGGCAGTAGGTTGGCTTTGCCTGATACTAATGTTCTGCGTTTCTTCACCTGGTGGAAGAATGGCCTCTACCGCACCGACATTGATTTGTCAGCGGCTGTGTTTGATGAGAATTTTGCCTTTATCGATGCACTCACTTATTACAATTTGAAGAATTTTGGCGGTTGCCACAGTGGTGATATCGTTGATGCTCCAGAAGGTGCTAGCGAATTCATTGATATTTCCATTGATAAGGTGCTCAAACATCATGGTCGCTATGTGGTGATGTCGCTTTTAAGTTATACCGCTCAACCATTTTGCGATTTGCCTGAGTGCTTCGCTGGTTGGATGGCCCGCGAACAGCCCGAGTCTGGTGAGGTGTTTGAAGCCAAAACTGTGCAAGACAAATTAGATGTTAGCGGCGACACTAGAGTTTCGATTCCGGCTATTTTTGATTTAGTAGAGCGGCAGGTGATTTGGGTTGATATTGCTTTGACTCGCAATCCTAACTGGTACAACAATACTGCCGGTAACTTGAATGGCATTCAACTGTCGCTTAAATCAATGGTTGATCTCAACAAGCCGACTCTTTACGACTTATTGCTTTTGCACGCTGAGGCCCGTGGTCAGTTAGCTAGTCGTGCAGAATTGGCCACCACTAAGTTTCTGGCCGAAGATACTCCCTTCGATTTGACCGCCATATCTAGCCAGTTTATGGCGAGTTGATTTTTCTTTTTAGTTATTCTATATCTAGTTATTCTAGTTGACCAATGGCATTCTCAACCACAGCTAGAAGCTCACCAGAGGCAATGATTTCTTCTGCTTTGGCCATATCCAGATGCATTTCTCTATCTTCTTCAAGAAAGGGAATGTGGTTGCGGACAAAGCGGTAAGCGGCTTCTACGCCAAGACCGGCTTTCATGCCGTGTTCAGTATCGGAACCGGGAGTAAATTTCCCGCTGCCTTTGCTGACATGACCAATATCAGGTACAGAGTCAATTACACCGCAACGCATATCGAGGCCCTGGGCGGCACATAACAGTTCGATAGCCAAGACGCGGCGCAGGTTGTGCATTATTGTTCTGGCCTTGCGAGCAGAGATGGTGCCCATCGATACATGATCTTCTTGATTGGCCGAAGTCGGAATTGAATCCACCGAAGCTGGATGTGCCAGTACTTTGTTTTCAGAGACAATTGCTGCTGCGGTGTATTGGGCAATCATATAGCCTGAGTTCAAGCCACCATTTCTCGTGAGGAAGGCCGGCAGCCCATTTGACAGGGCTGGGTTGACTAGGCGTTCGGTGCGGCGTTCGGAAATATTGGCTAGCTCGGCCAGGGCTATACCGACATAATCGAGCACCAGGGCTAGTGGCTGTCCGTGGAAGTTGCCACCAGAGATAACTTGGTCTGAAAAGACTAGTGGATTGTCGGTGGCCGAGTTGATTTCAATTGCTAGCACTTCGCGAGCGTGCTTGAAAGCCTGTCGCGATGCGCCGTGCACTTGTGGCATGCAGCGCAGTGAGTAAGCGTCTTGCACCATGGGGCAGTCTTTATGACTTTCCATCAATTGGCTTTCAGCCAGAAGCTTGAGGAGATTGCTAGCTGAAGCTTTTTGTCCTGGGTGAGGGCGAACGTCATGCACGGGGGCCAGAAATGCTTTTTGTGAGCCCAGCTGTGCTTCTAGGCTCATGGCTCCAATGATGTCTGCCATTTTTGCTAGGCGATCAGCTTCGCTTACTACTAAGCATCCAAGAGCGCTCATCACCTGGGTGCCATTGGTGAGGGCCAGACCTTCTTTGGCCTTTAGAACAACTGGTCTGAGTCCAGCGGCTGCCAGCGCTTCTTTTCCACTTAAAACTTTGCCTTGATATTCAGCACTGCCTTCGGCAATCAACACCAGGGCTAGATGTGATAGTGGCGCTAAGTCTCCGCTGGCACCAACTGAACCTTGCTGCGGAATGATTGGATGAATTTCGTGGTTTAGTAGCTCTACTAGTAGATTTACAACTTCTGGTCGAATGCCAGAGAAGCCTTTTGCTAGAGCGTTAGCGCGTAATAGGGTAATTGCCCTTACGGTGTTGCTGTCAAATAGATCGCCCATGCCACAGGCGTGTGAGAAAAGAAAATTGCGCTGTAGCTGTTCTGTTTGCTCGGGTGCGATATAGATGTCTTTAAATTTGCCAAAGCCGGTGGTGATTCCGTAGACCACGTCTCCTCTTTGTAAATATCCTTCAACTATTTCGCGCGACTTCTGTAATTGCTCTAAGGCCGCCGCTGAAAGCTCAACTTTGCCTTGCTTGTTGGCAATGGTTTCGACATCTTCAATGGTCAGGTTGTAGCCATCGAGGGCGATTTTGGGGCTGGCATTGTTAGATTTTGAAAGGTTTTGACTGGCTGGCATGGGGCCTCTTTCGCTGTAATTATT
>CALRJJ020000350.1:0-5931 GCA_943367505.1 Flavobacterium psychrophilum
TTGAGATTGTGCGCGGCACCGAGAAGACGGGAAAAGGAACAGCATTTGCTGTTAGACCAGGAATGCTGATAACAAATCACCATGTCGTTAATGATGCAGTGGATATCTCGGTGATAAATTCTAAAGGTCGGCTATTTGCAGCATCTGTAGTAAAAGTCGACAAAGAAAACGACCTGGCACTATTGCAAATTGCAGGGTCGGGAGCTAGAAGAGCATTCAAACCACTAGAACTAGGTAGTAATCCGATGCTAACCTCTGGCAGCCAAAGCGAAGCCAGTACCCTTGTGGCACTGGGCCACCCGCACGGCTGGAACAAACTTTATCTGTCAAAAGGCCATCTAATCGATAGCACCCAAGCCAGTCCAGCAATGCCGCTAAAAGATCGAATAAATTTGGCAATGAATGTAGCCCCGGGAAATTCAGGGGGACCGCTCTTAGACATGCAAGGCAAGGTGGTGGGAGTACTGAGAACGGGCCGCATTGGTGAATGGGCTAACAAAGAGAGCCATGCAATTCCAGTCGAGACCTTGAGACAATTCTTGCCGGCGGCAGAAACCACTAGAGAACGAGCACGCGCTGCCCTTAGCGGGCTAATGGAGCGCCAGCTCAAAGAACGAGAATATTCACTGGGCTCACTCTCTGGAGTTGGCCCCGGACTTCGTTCAGCCTTTGGTGATACGGTAAATTCAGCCCACATACGCTACCAAACTGTTACTGTTCTGCGCGAGGAAAAACCATGGGCAGTGCTGCTGAAAGCAGAGTATCAACGCGGCAGTCATGAAATATTGGTGCGCCCCATCCGCCTCAACGGCATTAGATTAGATGCCACAACTCCATGGCCCGGCACCAATACGCCCATGCAACCGTCACTGCTCCGTCTAAGCTTAGGCAAAGACTTCACCCCAACTAAACTGACCTCCACAAGTAACTACATAGACTTACTCTCTAGACCAATCAAAGCAATCGAGTAGAGAAAATTCACTGCTTAATTTTTGCGATGGCAGCAGCAGCAGCCGCTCTGACACTAGGATTGCTATCAGCAAGTAGTTCGTTCAGTTTTGGTACAGCAGCGACTGCTTCTGAAGCTGCACCAGCAATCGACTTAGCGGCTGCGAGGCGAGCAGAATCAATTTCATCGCCAAGCAGTGCTGTCAGCGCTGGCACATCTTTAGCAGTGCAGGGAATGCGCTCTAAGCCATTGGCTGCCGCCTCGCGCATGTCTCTGTCGCCGTTCTTGATTGATTCGATTAACACCGGCACTGCCGCTTTGGCCTCCTCACCAAAATCACCAAGAGCACGGGCGGCAAGCTGTCGCACCACCGGCTCAGAATCGTTCTGCACGGCCTCGGTCAAGGCCGGTACGCATAGTTCTGGTTTTCTGGCGATACTACCGAGGGCTGAGGCGGCGTAGGTTCTTTCATATCCGCCATCAGCACTGCGCAAGAAGGCAATCAATGCCGTTATGGCCGGGGCAGCATCAGGGCCAATGTGCCCGAGAGCGTTGGAAGCCTCGCCTTTCGCTCCAGCAAAATTATCACTGAGCAAAACCTGAGTAAGGGCGGGCACAGCATCTTTAGCAGTAGGCCCAATCTCGCTCAGATGAAAGCCTGCGCTCTTGCGAGCCCATTGATCTTCGCTAGACAGCTCTTTAATGGCAGCTTGCACATCAGCTTGTCGATACTGCTCAGCCTGGGCATTCTGGCAACAATAGCCAGAGGCAATAAGCAGTGACAAAGAAAGGGCAAACTGTGCGCCAAGCTTATAATTCATCACCATCATGCTCCTAAAACTACCACCTGAAATGCATTTCCAAAATGGTCTTGCGATACTGGTATAACAGCCTGACAGTCTATTGTTTAGAATTAGGAGAGACTCTATACAGCCGACAGCTCTTTGCTTGCTTCATTCAAAAGCTCGATAGCAGCCGGAGCAAGAATTATTTTGGTCGAGGCAATCAAATCTTCAAGCTGATTGATATTAGTAGCGCTGGCAATTGGCGCTGTAATACTAGGCCGAGCAATGAGCCAAGCAAGAGCGATGCGAGAGGGTTTGGAAGAATACTCTTTGGCCAACTGGTCAAGAGCAGCCAATATACGGAAGCCTCTTTCATTGAGATAAGTCTTCACCCCTTCCCCACGAGCACTCTGGGCCAGATCCTCTTCGGAGCGATATTTGCCAGAAAGAAAACCGCGAGCTAGAGAGAAATAAGAAATCACACCGATGTTCTCTTTCACACACAATTCTTCCAGACCATTCTCGTAACCAGCCCGGGCATACAAGTTGTACTCTGGCTGTAAGCACTGATAACGAGCGAAACTGTTCTGCTCACTAACCTTAAGGGCTTCAGCAAGTCTTGCCTCCGAATAATTGGATGCTCCAATTGCTCCTACTTTTCCCGCTTTAATCAATTGATCAAAAGCTTCCAGAGTTTCTTCCAGGGGCACTTTATCATCGTCAACGTGGGCTTGATATAAATCAATGTGGTCTGTTTGCAGCCGCTTCAGCGAGGCATCGACAGCTTTGTGAATGTGCGCCGCTGAGAGATTTTTCTTATCAGTGCTGCCATCAAAACCACATTTAGTAGCGAGCACAACTTTGTTGCGCTTACCGCTGCGCTTGAACCACTTACCAATGATAGTTTCAGACTCTCCACCAACGTTTCCTTCCTTCCAGGCCGAATAGACATCGGCAGTATCGACTAAATTGAGTCCGGCATCGACAAAACCATCAAGCAATTCAAATGAGGTCGGCTCATCAATGGTCCAACCAAAAACGTTGCCGCCAAAGGCTAAGGGAGCAACTTCAAGTTGCGTACTACCAATTTTGCGTCTTTTCACTTCTGCTTGCATCTCTTGCCTCTGTTTATCTCGTTGCTTCTATTTACTGGAAAATTCGCTCTTTCGAAAACCACTAGTTACGATACGCTCAGCGCCAGTGTAAATATTAAAGCGGCTATCGCGCGCAAATCCTATTAGCGTCATGCCACACTCTTGAGCCAGGCTGACAGCCAGGCTCGACGGCGCACCAACCGCCACCAAGATGGGAATACCAGCATGAGATGCTTTCTGCACCAACTCAAAACTAGCGCGACCACTGACCATCAAAATGCTTTCATTCAATGGCAGCTTGTCTTGCAAAAACTGCGAGCCAATTACTTTATCGAGAGCATTGTGGCGGCCAACATCTTCGCGCAAGGCCAGAAGCTCACCCTTGCTATCGAATAAAGCCGAAGCATGAATGCCGCCAGTAGAATCAAAAGAAGACTGGGCCTGTCGCATGGTGGCAGCAAGGCCGTCAATAGTCGAGGAGGAAACCACAGGCTGGCCAGGGTTTGTTTGATATTGGCGTTTCACTTTCACAGCAGCAATTGATTTTTTGCCACAAACACCGCAACTTGAGGCCACAAAAGAATGGCGTTCAAACAGCTTGGCATCAAGTTCGACGCCAACTTTAAGGGCGACAATTACGACATTGCACTTGTCGTTGATGATTTCGGCAATCTGCCCGGTCTGCGAGATAATTCCTTCAGTGAACAAAAATCCAGCAGCTAATTCTTTGTCGGCTCCCGGCGTGCGCATGGTGACAGCCACCGACTGGACTGTGTCATCGCAAGAGTTAGCCTCGCCAGAATTAGACAGGGCAGAACTGGCCTCTCCAGAACTAGCCTGAACAGAAACATGGATCTCTAAGGGTTCTTCAACAGCAAGCACATCCTCAAAATCGCGACAAGTCGAAGCCTCAATACGCTTTGTAGCAACAACAGCGGTCTCAACTGACTCGCTGCAGTGCCTAGATTGCATATTTTCCTTGGTTTTCACTGAGCACCATTGTTTGCAGTCGCGCTGTTCACGGCATTAGCTGAGGCCTTCACTTCAATAACAATCTGCTTCATCATTGGTTGATCACTCTGGGGGCTGTAATCACCCAGTGGGCACAAGACATTACATTCAGGCATATAGCCTGAGGCACAGCCGCGAGGAATGTTGTAGGCCACAGCGCGAAATCCATTTAGGCTGCGGGTCGAACCGTCTTTACCAAAGCTTGTGATATCAATCAAATCAAACTCGCTCAGGCCCCGCTCACTCATATCATCTTTATTCATAAGCAACAAAGTACGCAGATTTTTCACGCCGCGATAGCGATCATTGTCTGAGTATATGGTGGTATTAAACTGATCATGAGAGCGCATGGTGCCAAGCATGAGGCGACCTGGTGGCAGCAAAGTATCAGGCAAAGTTGCCGCTGAGAAATTAGCGCGATTAGTCGGCGTATTGAATGTCAACTCCCGAGCTGGTTGCTTAATGCGGAAGCCCAAAGGCTCTCGCACGCGCTTGTTGAAATCTTCAAAACCAACAATTGCTTCGCTCATTTTGTCGCGAATCAAATCATAATTGCCAATATATTTTTCCCATGGAGTCTTTGAGTTCTCCAGAGTAGCCCGGGCCATTCCCGCTATTATTGCCAGTTCTGAGCGCAAATGAGGTGAAGCGGGCTCGCGCATACCTTTCGACAAATGCACCATACTCATAGAGTCTTCTACAGTTACTTGCTGCGGGCCCTCTGCCTGCATGTCGACTTCGGTGCGACCAAGACAAGGCAGAATGAGCGCGTCGCGGCCCACAACTAGGTGGCTGCGATTGAGCTTGGTACTGACTTGCACAGTCAAATCACATTTGCGCAAGGCCGCAAAAGTAAGATTGGTATCGGGAGTAGCAATGGCAAAATTGCCACCCATTCCCATAAATACTTTCACATCGCCTTCATGCATGGCACGAATTGTGCGCACAGTGTCGAAGCCTTTGGCGCGAGGCGAAGTGATACCACAAGCAGCGTCCATCTTAGCTAACCAGGCCTCTGAAGGCGAATGATGAATGCCACAGGTACGGTTGCCCTGCACATTGCTATGACCACGAATAGGGCAAGGCCCCGCACCGAGACGCCCAATATTGCCTCGAAGCAAAAGCACATTGACTATTTCGCGAATGGTATCAACACCATATTCTTGTTGGCTGATACCCAAACACCAACTGAGAATGGCCTTATTAGCCTTTCTGTAGATATCGGCCGCTTGACAGATCTGGGCCCGCGTCAAAGCTGACTGCTTCTCAATATCGGCCCAAGAAGTTGCTTCACATGCCGCTTTGTAATCATCAAAACCAGCCGTATATTTTTCAATAAAAGCACTATCAATGACGCTGGCGTCTTCTTTGGCTAGCTCCAACAAATATTTGCCGATGCCACGCATAATGGCAAAGTCGCCACCAATGCGCGGTTGCAAGTTGAGAGTGCTAGTCTTGGTCTGTTTAAAAGTGAGCATGTCTAAAATTTCGTGGGGCGTAATAGCGGTGGTGGCCGCTACTTCAACCAGTGGGTTGATATGCACAATTTTCATATCGTGCTCTTTCACCCCATCAGCCAGAGCACTGAGCATGCGCGGAGCGTTGGTGGCAGCATTAACGCCAATGACAAAAATGGCATCAGAATTTTGCCAATCAACTAAATCAACCGTTCCCTTACCCGTGCCCAGAGAAGCAGTCATGGCGCGGCCGCTGGCTTCGTGACACATGTTGGAACAATCGGGCAAATTATTGGTGCCCAGTTCGCGAGCGAAAAGCTGATAGAGAAATGTCGCTTCATTAGATAGCCGACCGGAGGTATAGAAGCTCGCAGCATTAGGACTGGGCAAAGCTTTCAAATGTTTGGCAATAAGAGCAAAGGCGTCATCCCAGCTGATCGGTTCATACTTATCGCTGGCGCTGTTATATTTCATGGGCTCAGTCAAGCGCCCTTCGTTCTCTAGAGCAAAATCACTCCATTCGAGCAATTCACTAACGGTGTGCTCAGCAAAAAACTTGCGGTCTGTGCGCTTGGCTGTCATCTCCCAGGTGACGTGCTTGATTCCATTTTCACAAATGTCCATGCGCAGGCCCT
>CALRJJ020000351.1:0-5924 GCA_943367505.1 Flavobacterium psychrophilum
CCTTCAAAGCTAGCGCCATAGCCAATTGAGGTCGGCACAGCAATAACTGGCTTGTCTAAAAGGCCACCAACAAAACTGGCGAGAGCACCGTCCATTCCGGCTACAACCACTGTAACGTGGGCCTTGCGCAACAAGGCAAGACTGTCAAATAGTCGATGAACACCAGCCACGCCAACGTCGTAAACGCAGCTAACTGGATAACCAGCTGCCACTATAAATAGTGCCACTTCTTCAGCGACAGCAATATCAGCGGTTCCCGCGGTAACAATCGAAACCGATGGCGCGTCTTTCTTTGGCATAGGCAATTGGCCAAAAACAAGGGCTTTTGGCTGGGGCAAATATTCGCAGTCGTTTAAAGGAATCTCAAAAGCAGATTTCTCAAGAACATGGCTGGAAGCGACACTTGACGCAATAGCGTTTGATGTAGTGGCGTTCGCCATCGCTGCATCACTTGTAGTAGAGCTTGTCTCAGAGCCAGTGATCGAGCCTTCAGTGGCCACACTCGATGAGCTTTGACCAGAGCCATTAGAAGGGCTCTGATTGGTAGCAGCTGAAAAGCTGTGAATCGCCGCCCCAGAGTTCTGGCTAGCCGCCGCAGCCCTGTTATAAAGGCGCACAACTTCTTTTGCCTGTGCCTCTTCAACTCTTGTAGCAATTACTATGGAATTGCTGGCGCGCAACTTAATGGCAATGTCAACAATCTGCTGGGGCGCTTTACCCGGGCAAAAAATTACCTCAGGAAAACCTTGCCTTAGGCCTCGATGCAGGTCTGGCTTAGCGAAGCCAAGGTCTTGATAGGGCAGAATTGCTAGCCTTTCGCAAGCATCGCTGACCGAAATACCGCCTTGCGATACCGAACGAAGCAGGTCTTCGACTGATTTGCGGTCCATTAAACTACCTATTTCATGCTGAATTCAGTGTTGAATTTAGCACGGAAAGCAGCCTTGACAATATCAGTCTGAAATCTATCTAGTCTAATGCTAGTCTCGGGCTTAGTTCTATCGAGTCGCTTGCTAGCTTCTGCTCAGGTTCTTACTAGAAACCAGTGCCGCGGCCTTTCCTTGACTGTAGCCTTCCGGATCAATCTCAAACTGCCTGATACCGGCGCCATCTCGTTCATTGGCAGCGTTCAGTGCTGCTATTAGTTTTCCCGCCAATTCAGGCTCAGCGGCAAAGCGCGATAATTCATCAGAGCCAACTTCAACAGAAGCTCTAGCACTGTCGGCATCAGTAAAATAGCGCACTCGCACTTGGCGAAAAGCAAAATCGCGCACCACTTGCTCTAGTTTGTCTATCAGGCTGAGGCGGGAGGGAGTTATATAAGTATTCTCGACAAAACGAGAAGAAAGACAAGCTGCCTGCGGTCTATCCCATGAAGGCAGGCCCTGCTGGCGAGCCAGTGCTCTAATTTCATTCTTGCTCAAACCAGCATCAATCAATGGGGCCAAAACACCAAACTGCTTGGCCGCTTGATGGCCCGGGCGATAGTCACTAAGGTCATCAACATTAGCACCATAGGTAATGGCACAGACAGAAAGCTGTTTTTGCATTGCTGCTAAATATTCAAAGAGTGTGCTCTTGCAAAAGAAGCAACGCATACTATCATTAGCGCGATAATCTTGTGAATCAACTTCGTCTGTATTGATCTCAATCAAATCAAAATTAGCCTGCTTGGCCTGTTGTCGAGCAGCCTCTAACTCAGCTTGAGCCAAACTGGGCGAAAGAGCAATTACAATATGAGCCCGGCTTCCCAAGGCTAATTTGGCATAGTGAGCGAGCACAGAGCTGTCCACACCACCAGAATAAGCGACGATAACGCTTTCAAGCTGGCGCAGTATTCCTAATAACAGCTGTTCTTTCTCAGCTAGTTCTTTTTCGGCTAGTTTTTTATCGGCTAGTTCTTGCGGAGAAGCTAGCGATTCTTCATGGTCCATCTATTTAGCAGTCTACTTTTTTGCAGTTATAGCAGGCAAGTTAACTGAACTCGTCGTACCGCTGGCGATGCGATCTAACTCGTTGCGAATTGCAGTCTCATCTATATTATCAACTGAATCGCTCAAGCGCAGCAATGTGGCCTGCAACTGATCATAGGCTAAAGGCTGAGGACGACCAACAAAAATCTTCTCGTTCACGGTCTTAGCCAGACCTTCTGCCGCCGAGAGCAACTCTTCATAGAGCTTCTCACCAGGGCGCAAACCAACAAACTCGATTTTTATATCGTGACCAGGACGAAGTCCAGAGAAACGAATCAGGTCATTGGCCAAATCAAGAATCTTAACGGGCTTGCCCATATCAAGAACGAAGATTTCTCCACCAGAGCCGTAGGCACCGGCCTGCAAAATTAACTGCACAGCTTCTGGAATGAGCATGAAATAGCGCGTCGCTTCAGGATGGGTCACCGTTACGGGTCCACCAGCAGCAATTTGGTCTCTCCAGAGTGGAATTACAGAACCACGACTGGCCAGAACATTACCAAAGCGAACAGCCACATACTTAGTAGCAGAACGTTGAGCCAAATCTTGAATAATCAATTCGGCTAATCGCTTGGTAGCGCCCATAACAGAAGTAGGATTAACGGCCTTGTCACTGGAAACTAAGACGAACTTATCAACCTTGTGAGCATCCGAAAGCTCGGCTACTACTTTGGTACCAAAAATGTTGTTAGCAATGGCCTCAAAGACATTCAGTTCCATTAGAGGAACATGCTTGTGAGCTGCGGCATGGAAAACAACATTAGGTTTGTGATTGAGGAAGACTTGCTCTAAGCGCTTACGGTCGCGCACATCGGCAATAATTGGCACAATTTCTACTGGCTCAGGCAAACGCGAAAGCTCTTGCTGAATATAGAAAATCGAATTCTCACCCTTGCCTAAAATGACAAGACGACGAGGCTGGAAGCGCAAAATCTGACGGCAAAGCTCACTGCCAATTGAACCACCAGCACCGGTAACAAGAACGGTCCTGCCTTCAATATAGCTAGCAATAGAAGCACTATCGAGCTTAACTGGATCGCGACCAAGCAAGTCTTCGAGAGAAACTTCGCGCAACTGATTGATGCTGACGTGGCCGTTAATGAGCTCAAACAAGCCTGGCAAAATGCGAGTTTCAACTTCGGCGCTGCGACAAACCTCTACAATTTTGCGAATTTCAGAAGCCGGAGCCGAAGGCATGGCGATGATTACTTGATCAATGAAGAGATTTTCGATTAAGCGCGGCAATTCAGAAGTGGTACCGAATACGGTGATATTTCCGATGCGCTTACGCAATTTAGATGGATCGTCATCAATCAAGCCAATTACATCGACACCCAAATCTGAGCGCTGGTTGAGCTCTTTCAAAACCATCATACCGGCATCACCGGCGCCAACCACAAGGGCACGCCTGCGCACAGGCTGACGCCAGTGCTTACGCTGCCAGTGCTCGGTCTGCAAACGACGCACAACCCGAGAAGTGGTCATAAGGAAGAAACAAAGCCCGCTATCAATAACGAGGATGCCATAAGAGAGTAAGTGGCCTTCCACACGCAGCAAGTCAACGCCAATAGCCCGCAGGGCTAAGACTACGGCACTAACAGTGAGCACCGAAACCGCTAACTCCATTACCTCAGTCAGGCCGGTGTAGCGCCAGAGGCGGCCATACACACCGTAAGACCAGTTGGCCAAGATTCTCATTGCGACGAAAACAGGAATGACTTTGATTAACTGAGAGGCATAAACAGGGTCTATGCGACCATCAAAGCGAATTAAATAGGCGCCAGCCAAAGACAGTGCAACAAGAAGAGAATCGAGAACAACCTGGGTGACTCGCATCCAAGGAAAACGCGGACCATAGCTAACGGCTTCGACAGGCGAAGAACCGTCTGGATTAGGGATATTGCTGATTTTAGGCTCTGAAGAACTCAATGACTACCCTCGTACTGAACCCGTGCTTAATTGAACACAAATTCTCAAGTAGAGATATTAGCACTAGTCATGAGGTAGAAAACTTACGCCCAGTTCAGGTTAGGTAGCGCTAAGAAACGCTCATCTTACCCTTCTGCTTGGCTATCCACTCTTTAACCCGCTCAGGAGGCAGGCCTAGAGCATGGGCGGTACCTTTAACTGCAGTTTCGTGGCCGACATCAAGGCGGAGGATGTCGTTATACATCTTCACGCACATTAAGCGCATAGGACCATCCTTAAGACTGCCGGTAGCAGACCAGACAATTATTGAAACAGCCATGTAGCCAATAAAAATGGAGCCTATACCAGAAAGAATCAAGGCATTTTTGAGAATTGGATAGCTTTTGCCCACCCAGAAATACATTCCAGCTTCATAAGCAATGAAGAGAACGAGGAATAGCATTGGCTTAAATTGATAGCGACTGGCGAAATCGTCTTCAGGTGGCTTGGCGAAAATATTACCCCTTGAGCTTTTGAACCATTCTGTATTGATTTTCTTTTCTGGAGGGAAAACAAAGCTCGCACCGACCAGCACGCAGAACAAGAAGAAAGGTCCGTAGTAGCAGTGAATCGGGTCGCGGGTAACTACTTCGTAGTAGGCTAGCGCCCAGGGCAAACTAGAGCCAAGCATGCAAACCATGAAGAATCGCCCAGCACCGATGCGCTGCTCGAGACTGGCACCGAAAGCCCACATAAAAAAGCAGTTAACAGCCACTTGCTGCACATCAAGTGAGGCGAAACTAGACTTAAAGCAGAAAGTAATAAAATCAATAACGGCTTGCTGCACGGGAACAAAGGCCGCACCGTTGCCACTGAAGGCCAGCTTCAGATAAGAGAACGCCGTATCGACTGCTTTGCCCGCCGATACCCCCATCAAACAGTTGTTGGTGAGCCATCTTTCTAGAGGTCCGGGAGAGGCGGCCATAAAGTAGTTGACGCCGAACATAAATACCAGAATCAGACTGGCAATAGGAATGACATTCTGGGCATCAAACTTGATCTTTGGCGTGATCGTAGGTGAATTAGACATAAACCCGCTTTACTTTCTGAAGAGTGCTATTGCCTGTGCTTCCTGATTTTTTTAATGGTAAATAAATCGATTTTGCTAAATAAACTCAGCATCTAAATATACAGAGCTGAGAATACATAGTCAAAATCTAATCTACCCTCTTTGCATGATTTTCAGCCAAGACCGAATTATCAGTCAGTGCAAACTAACGAGACTAAATGACGATGTTAACCAGCTTATCTGGCACAACGATCACTTTACGCACGGGCGAATCGCCGAGCTTAGCCTTCATCTTGTCGTCAGCAAAAGCAATGGCCTCGGCTTTCTCTTTTCCGATACCGCGTGAGACGCCGATCTTACTGACGATCTTGCCGTTAACTTGCAAGACCAATTCAATATCATCGTCGTAGGTAAGAGCTTCTTCGAAGCTTGGCCAGCTAGTGACGTGAATTGAATCACTATCATCTTTGGCATAGCCACACTGATGCCAAAGCTCTTCGGTGATGTGCGGAGCCATAGGAGCCATAATCAGAAGCAAGTTGCGAATGGCAAAAGTAAGCAGCGCCGAAGGCCCCTGCGGGTTAACTTCTTGCACATACTTATAAAGAGCATTAACTAGCTCCATACAGCGAGCAATGGCTGTGTTGAAGCCATAATCTTCTTTGCCAAGATCGGCAGTGACAGCCTTAACAGCCTTGTGCACTTGCTTAAGCAAGGCCTTGTCGGCCGTGCTCAAAGAAGCAACGTCAAACTTGTGACCAGCACTGGCATCGACACTAGCAGCATCAAGACAGCCTTTCTCACGCAGCTCGTCAACCAAGCGCCAGATACGGCCGAGGAAGCGATATTGTCCAACGGCGCCGTCTTCATTCCACTCTAACTCTTGCTCAGGTGGTGAAGCAAACAGTGTAAAGAGACGAGCAGCATCAGCGCCGTATTTCTTGAAGAAATCTAAAGTGCCGACCACGTTTCCG
>CALRJJ020000352.1:0-5921 GCA_943367505.1 Flavobacterium psychrophilum
TTTGGTACTGGCAAGTTAACTAGATTCTGCCCCTCAAAACAACTTCTCAATCGGAACAATCATATGGTTAACAACAACATCCTCATGCTTGACGCAGCAACAATCGCAGAACAACTGAATGAACACATTACTCTATGCGATGCGGCGCAATCACAAATCAAGAGCCACTACAATCAAAAAGCTGGCTATCGCTATGCTAATATCGACGAAATAGTTGTCGAAGCCCTGAAAGCGCTGATGTTACAGCTACAAGAACTAGCCACGCTTCTAAAGGAACGAGCTGACAACTCAGTGATATACGAAAACCCCGGTTCACTGGCATCTCTCAACGAAGTTTTCAACTACTGCACCAGCGGCGACTTTATCAACAAAATAGCCACTGATAAAAACTTCTGCGGCAGACATCATGGGGCCTTAGAACTATTCAGGGAACTGCTTGGCAGAGAAATCTCAGTACTGAAGGCCGAAGTGGAACTGGACAAACTCAAAACAAGTCGTCTGCAAACACGCGATAAAATCAAAGCAAAAAAGCAAGAGACCGCACACTATGCCGTTCTAAAAGAAAACCCAGTGGTCGGCAACGACGAATTGGCAGCCACGCTGGCAGAATTTCAAGCTGGCCGGCACTACGCTATCGATTGCCATTCCGAAGGCAGTCTCTGGATTGGCAATCGCGGCTTGGCCATCCACTTCTACGAAGCAGAATTTCAAGCAATCTTTGATATTGTTGAAATGCCAATTATTCCGCCACACGCAACCTGATCACCCTGAGCAAGGAAATTTTATGAAAGAGCTACTAGCCATAGATATCGGCAATAGCAACACTAAATATGGTTACTTTGTTGACGGCGTGCTGCAAGAGCGACATTGCTATCCCACTGCTGAAATCGAACAGCGCACAGCAGAGCTAATTTGCCAGAAGACATTCCCAGTAGCAATATCATCAGTGGTACCCGCAGCTGAAGCGACTCTACGCCGATTACTGCAGAGCCACGAAGTGACATTTATTAGCGCCACTGAGCAACCATTCCTGACAGGGATGGCAGCAGCCATGGGAGCAGACAGAGTAGCCGACGCTGTGGCCGCCTGGAAAATTCACGGTAAAGGCCGCAGAGCAGTGGTAGTAATAGGCTTGGGCACAGCTACAACCATGCTGGCTATTTCAGCTACTGGTCATGTTGAAGGCGGTTTCATTGCTCCCGGCCTTGGCCTTACCCTGGCTGCCATGCATCAACAAACAGCTCTTCTGCCTCTGCTCGATATGAAAGGCCAAACTCTTGCTTTAGGCTATGACACCGAAACGCACATGCGCAATGGTGTCTTTGCCGGTCATATCGGACTAATTCGCGAATGGCAAGCAATTGCAAAACAGCAAATCGGCAAGAAAGCTCTAACTATTGTTACCGGGGGCTGGAGCGAAGCGATTTCAGCTGCCCACAACAGCAGCAAGAAATTCTTCGATATCGCTGACCCCAACCTTACCCTCAAGGGTATTACCCTTCTGGCCACCGCCGATAATTCGGTCTTCAAACACCCAATATGAACCTATGTCGTTCAATGAAAAACTAAAGAAATGGGCCGGCGAACTAGCAGAAGAAAGTGCCGCCGAAACGGTCACCGAAATAGCTATTGATCAGCTACCGCCAGTGCGAATTCTATCAATCGTTACCTACGCCTGTTTGCTTACCTCATTAGTACTAGCGGCTTGTGGCTGGTACTTCCAGACCTTGCACGTGCTTTCCTTCGTCCTCGCAGGTTTGGCCGGCTCTACAGGAGTACTGCTTTACCTGATTCGCATGTATGTAGTCGCTAAGTTGAGCAAGCTTGTTCTCACTGGCTACCATCACGTCAAAGCACACGTGCAAGAAAAAACCAAATCAACAAATTCCCCGGAGAATTTATGAACACTTACGCCTCACGCACCAACAAAGCAACCACCTGCAGCAACAGCCTCATGGCCAAAGTTATGATGCTGCTTTCTGGATCACTGGTAATTAGCTCGATTGGCACCTACATGGGCCTCGGCATTACTTCAGGCTGGGTTCTATTCGGACTGTTCGTCTTACTCATTGTCGGCATATTTGGTGTCGCAGCCATGGCCGCGGCTTCCCCGGCTCTTGGTGTAGCGGGCCTGGCCATCTGGACCTTCATTAATGGCCTGGCCATTGGACCAGCCGTTAACATGTACGCTGCCGTCATTGGCTGGCAAACAGTGACCTTCTCGTTTATGGGCACAGCAGCAATCATGGCAGGCTTAGGCTGCTGGGGTGCCTTCTCTGGACGCGACTTTAGCGCCTGGGGCAAATGGCTCTTCATGGGCTTGTTGGGCCTAATCATCGTCGGCGTCATTGGTCTACTCACAGGCTTTGGCCACTCCTTCAATCTGCTCTACTCACTGGCAGGCATGCTGATTTTTGCTGGCTACTTTGTCTTTGACTTCTTCCGTCTTTCTCGCTCTGAAGACAATGACTTTAACGCGGTAATGATCACAATGAACATCTACCTAGACTTCGTCAACTTCTGGTTGTCGTTAATGCGCTTCATCGCCGAGACCAAAGAATAAGCTCAAGCTTGCTTCTAGAAGCGAGAAAATCTGCCACCAAAAGGACTTGGTGGTACCAAAAAATCTAATCGAGGCGATAACTATGAATACGCACAAAATGCTGATCGTCGGCATTGTTCTATACCTTGCCGGTATAATGCTCACACCTTGGGCCTGGCCAGACAATCTAACAATCTGGGCCGATTTTACCTGGCATATAAAGTCTGCTCTGCTCTGCGGACTCTTAGCCATAACCGCCGGCTTTGCCATTTACCTTTCTACAACTGCTGCCAGAGGTCTAGCAAAAGCTTCTGCTGATGCTGCTAAGACGGGCGAATCGATCATTGCCTTTGTCGCTGGCTTCGGTGTCATCGGCTTTGGCATGCTCGCAACAATGCTAGTAATTTGCGCAGCCTATGCTCTCCATGCCACCTTAGTGACCATCGCTGGTCTAGCTGGTGCAGGAGCAGCCTTGGTTGTGCTACTGCCGCAGGTCGGTGGTGTGCTTATTGGCATAGCCCTATGCAAACTAAGAACGGCCTGAAATGACAGTACAAATTGTAGCGTCATAGCACTGCGGTGTTAAACGGCACTGTCCCGCCAAAAACACCATTAACCGTCATGACCCAAAAACTAGCGCGAGCATTTGCACTATCCCAGACAAAAGCAACAAAAGCGTACTGCTTTTACCAGCCTGGCCAGGGCGATTTCGCCTAGCTAAACAACACTTTACAACCTCCTGTTGTATCGGCCCAGACCTGATAGCTAGATTGAAGCTCTACACATCCACTACCGCACCAAACGACAAAACCCAAACCAACCTCAATCAACAAACCCACTAAGCACTTCCTCATTGTTCCACTGCATTTAGATGCAGTGGAAATTGCTTTTACTCTTGCTGTAATCCTGGTGTTATCCAGTTTGCAGTTTATCTAACGGTTCGGCAGCGCATCTAAAAGTCAGCCCTGACTTTCAGTTTTCACTGCCAGGCCATTTTGTCCAAATCATAAATTCAGGAGTACTGAATGAAATCAAAAGCCAGTTTCAAAACCTTGCTCGTAGCATTGCTCACCACTGTTATCGCCGCCACGGGCCAGGCCACAGCCAAAGGCAACCCTAGCATTGACTACATCCCTTTTAAGCCGCTCACCGAAGCACTCAAAGGTGTGAAACTAAAACCGGTAAAAGATGGTCCAATCAGACTGCCGCTAATTACCTGGCCAGGCGATGTTGCTACTATCGATGCCGATTCAGAAGGGCTGTTTAAGAAAGAAGGCCTCAATGTTGAACTATTTGTAGAAAACGATTTTGCCAAGCAAGTCAAAGGAGTGCTTGAAGGCGAAACCCCGTATTTACGTTGCACCGCTGGTATGTGTAACGCCGCGGCCGAAATCTTTAAACAGGCCAACACCAACCTCTACCTAATCTACCAACTGACTTGGAGTAATGGTGGAGACGTACTGGTTGTGCGCCCAGGCATTAACAGTCTGGCTGACTTGAAAGGTAAAACCATTGGCCTTCAGCTCTACGGTCCACACATGGACTACCTGACCACAGCACTTGCTAAAGCCGGTCTTGAGCCAAAGGATGTCAAAATCAAATGGTTAAAAGAGTTGACCATCCCTACTTATGACACTAACAACAAAGTAGTTGATCCTCGCACAGCCTTTGAACAAGACCCATCGCTAGACGCAGTCATGGTAATTAGCCCAGACGCAGCAGCACTTACAGGCTCTGGCAATGCCAATGGTGGCGAATCAGTCAAAGGCGCCAAAGCCCTGATTACATCTGCCATGTTCAACCGCGTCATTGCCGACACCTATGCCGTGCGGGCCGACTGGTTCGAGACTCACACAGCGGATGTGCAAAAGTTGACCCATGCATTAATGCTTGGTCAAGAACACTTTGACTCATTGATGGCCAACAAGGCAGACCAAAAATACACTCAGCTTATTGCTAAATCAGCCGACCTTCTCTTTGGTTCACCTTCGGCTACCACCGATGTAGAATCATCTCTGGCAGACTGTCAGTGGGTTGGTTTTAGCGGCAACGTGGCCTTCTTCACCGGCCAAGGCACCACTCGCAATTTCGAGACCCTGAGCAATGAAATTCAAACCAGCTTTGTTCAACTGGGTTTGCTCAAAGCCTCAGCTCCACTGAAAAAAGCAACCTGGGACTATAACCAATTAGCGACTGGTCTGCAACACGCCGACACAACTAAGCTGGCTGCTAAACCCGCTTTTGACGAAAGCAAAGTAAGAGCCAGAGTTGAGCATCAGATTGCTACTGAACTAGATTCGTACAATCAGGTTGGTGCATTGCCTCCGTTTGAAATCTACTTCAAACCAAAACAAGATGACTTCGCAATCCAAGACTATATGGACGACTTCAAACGCGTTCTAGACCAGGCTCAAACCGCTGGCGGTATAGTTTTCGTCATCGAAGGTCATAATGCCCCTGACGCTTACAACAAACGTAAAGCTGAAGGTGCTAGCGCTCAAGAGCTGGCTGAAATTCAACAAGTGGCTAAAAACCTTTCCAAAAAACGGGCAGACAACGTCAAAGCTTCATTCATGAACTTCTGCACCCAAGAAGGCTACACCTGCGATCCATCACAGTTCGTCACTGTTGGCCTTGGTATCGTTTCACCAAAATGGTCTGAAGAGCACCCAAGCAAATTGCATTGGGACCAAAACCGCCGCGTTGTCTTCCGTCCTAAAGCTGTGGAAACAGAATTAGACGAATACACACCTGGCAAATAAGGAGCAGACCATGAGAAAAACCAACTTAGGCAAGCTTGGTCTGATTCTGGCAGGGCTCTTACTGCTGAGCGGCTGTGACGCCTCGCAAGACCAGAACAATAGCGCTACGCCATCAGCAATGGTGACGGTCACGACACAAGCTCCAACTAGCGATACTGTCTTGGCCCAGGCCGACGTCGATAATCAAGCCCAAGCAGTGCTAGATCAGGCACAAGACGCTCTAGCTTCAGCTAACTCAACTGCTCGCAATTTCTACGTAGTCTTCGATGGCTCCGGCTCGATGAGCGGCAGGGCACCAGGTGGCGACAAGTTCAGAAACAAGCTAGATGGTGCTAAATGGGCTATGCATCAATTCGTAGAGGCCCTCCCTGACGACGTCAACCTCGGTCTTTATGTATTTGATAGCAGGCATAACGGTGAGGTGCTACCCCTGGCAGCCAATAACAAAGCCGAGTTTCTCAAGCTAATAGATGCAGTTCGCGACGGTGGAGGCACCCCACTCGGTGACTCTATTGAAAAAGCAGTGAAGACATTGAAAAAGCAATACGAGAAGCAATTCGGCTACGGCGAATTTCGTCTGGTAGTAGTGACCGATGGCGACTCAAACGACTCATTGA
>CALRJJ020000353.1:0-5915 GCA_943367505.1 Flavobacterium psychrophilum
ACTGCTACCGGTTGCCAGTCCATAGGTTCTCCGGCGTGTCTGCCACCGTTTTTGGTACCAGGTTGATAGACCTGGTCTCTGATATAAACATCAAATTTCTTTTTCAGAGTCACTGTGTCTAAGATATAGCCGGTATCAGGAAATTCAAAGGGGCCGACTACTTGGTCTTTAGCGATAGAACTAATGAGGGCATCTACGTTTTCAGAGTACATTTGATTTTCGCCAGCAACTGCTAGGTTCAATGGCGTTAGAGCTTTAGTCTGGTAGCTGACTTGACCAGTGCTTGGGTCAACTCGATAGATATGAATGTTGCCAGCGGGTATGGTGTCAAGTTCATAGACTGTGGAGCTAGTGGGAGAGGAGTGAGTTTTCCACAATACGTCCGCTCCAGGCTTGGCAAAGGCGAAGCTAGTATCGAACATATTTGCAGCAGATGAAACATTGAGCTTTGTCCCGGCGCGTTTCCACCAGTCTAGCAATGCCACTCTAAAGACATTGCCTGTGCTCTGGTCGAGAGCAGTGTGGGGCCAATCCAAATCATCCATTTGTGTTTTTGGCGCACCAATGGGATAGTCGCCATTGATTGATGTTTGATAAGAACAGTTGTTGCCATTGTTCAGTTGGGCGTTGGTCAGGATAGACATAGGGTTGGTTATTTCTGGTGGAATGCCATCAGGGAAGCTGAAGGTCAGTGCGCCAGGAGCTGGTTTGGGGTCGGCGACGTTGGCTGGTTGGGCACAGGCTACTGCGTGGATGTCATAACCTTTGGGGTTCTGCGTATCGGCGACGTGTTGGTCGGCTTCTGCTTTGATAACCGTTGCTACCTGATAAGGAAGGCCTGGTACAGTGGCAGCCCACTGCTTGGGATCAACCAGTTTAATCGAGTCGCCGATGCCGGCAAAAACAAAGTCTTCTCCTGAAGTTGGGATGTTTTTATACGAGAGATAGAAATCATTTTGAGCGCTGCTTACAGGTACGTCAGCCATACCTCTGGGGTTAGGTAGTGGTGTGTTAGTCTGGGCACCATTAGTGATGCCACCGAGTGAGAGCTTGAGAGAGTTGGCAATGTAGTTGGAAGAGCCAGTCATTCTAATCTGATTGGCTTTGTAGGCGTTCTCAGCATCGGCATAGACATTGATGTTATTGCCATTAATGTCTTTGGCTGCGTAGCCAGTGGTTAGTGATTTTGTCAATTCTGTAGCGAGAAGAGCCTGAGCTGCTTTGGCCTTAGCAACATCGGCTTTGATGATTGTCTTTAAGTTAGCATCGCCGATTTGGTCGGCAACAATCAAATCAAGGCGCAGTGTACCAAGAATGGTATTAATGCCACGTACTGGTGTGTTATATGAATCACCTGCAGTGGTGCTGCTTCCTGTGGGGGCGGCGTCAGATAGTGAGATCCAACCATAGTCATCGGTATTGATTGCAATCATGCTCAAGTCGCGAGCGGCTGCTAGAGCTGCGGCTTCAATAGCATTGCGCTGTTCACTGTTGCTGCCGAGGAGCCGTACATAACTAAGGCTGAAAAAAGCGAGAATAGCAACTATGGCTATGGTAACTGCGGTACTGAAAACCAGCATATTGCCGCGCCGCGATCGTATTAATAGACTCTTCCGACTGACCATAAAATATCCCCCAGCGCCAGACCATAAAAGGCTTTGCTTAAGCGGTTCTAATAATTCCATCCTATAAGTTGTACCCATTCCTGTCAATTGTTACGGACTTCTCTAAATAAGCATTGCTCAGCTTCTTGCGCTAAAAAGGAAGGAGCCTACACCGTGATGTAGGCTCCTTTTGTGGTTTTTTATTGACCTGATCTTGATTAGTGCGGGTTAATGAGCGGAAGCTTTATGAGTTGAATTTCATCTCTTTTTCTCATTTTTTAGGTTTTTTAGGCTTCTTGTTGTCGTTTTCATCTTTGTCCTTACCGTATTGCCCCGATGGAGCTGCTACGGCTGGTAGGGCTGACGGAGCCGATGAGGCACCGAGCTTATGGCCAACATAACCAGTTTTGAATCCAAGTAGGGTACTAAGACTACCTGCTTCTACTTGCCTTCTGAAGCGGATATCTACAGCCATGCCGTTGTTTCTATAGGTGGGGCGCATGTTCGCAGTTCCTGGCCCGACATCATAGGTATTGTATTCAGTATCAGGGAAGCCCGACTTCTCCGCAAAGTCGGACTGGTCAGTGATAGCAGGGGGAAGTCCACCTACCTTAGGACCAGGCTTGGAGGCGCCTAGACCGCTGCCGCCCAGGTCGTGACCTTGAGGCCGCATAACTACTTTATCTAAGTCCATGGGTTCGCCAGCATGCATGCCGCCTTGATTTACCCCTGGTTGATAGACCTGGTCACGGATATAAAGGTCGTATGAATCTAGCAAAGTAACTTTGTTGTCGTTGGTCAAACCGCCTGGCTTCAAGGTGCCAGGGAAAGTGAATGGTCCGACTGTTTGCTTGCCTATTGCACTTTTGGTTATGGCATCAATGTTTTCTGAATACATTTGATTTTCACCAGCGACACTAAGGTTACAAGGGGTCAGACCGTCGTGGTCGTAGCTAACCAAGCCGGTGGCTGGGTCAACTCGGTAGATATGAATGTAACCACGGGGAATGGGGCCAAGGTTGTAGAGCTGGGTATCACCAGGCACTGCTTCACTAATCCAGTCAACCATATCAGGGCCGGTTGGGCGCCAGAAATTGTTCGCTGGGTCTTTGAGCATGGCTGTGGCAGAGGCTACGTTGAGTTTTGTCCCAGCGCGGCGCCACCAGTCAGTAAGAGCTTTTCTAAAAACTGTACCTGAGTTGGTGTCTGATGAGTAGGGCCAGCTTATATCGTCGATTCTAGTGACCGGTTTACCTAGTGGGTAATCACCATTGATTGACGATTGAAAAGAACAATTGCCGTTTGAGTTGATTTGAGCATTGGTTAGCATTGTGCCGGGTCCCAGCATTTCTGGCGGCATACCGTCGGGGAAGCTGAAACTTAGTGCCCCAGGAGCCGGCTTGGGGTCTACTACGTTAGCCGGTTGCGCACAAGCAATGGCATGGATGTTATAGCCGTTGGGGTTTTGAGTATCGTTGACGTGTTGATCAGCTTCGGCCTTCACTACTGTGGCAACCTGGTAGGGTAGGCCAGCTACTGTGGCTGCCCATTGTTTTGGATCTATCAGTTTTATAGAATCACCAATGCCAGCAAAAACAAAGCTCTCACCGTCGGTGGGAATGTCCATGTATGACATATAGAAATTGTTCTGTTGCTGATTAGCCAGTACGTCAGCTTTTGAAGCTGGGTTTGGTATTGGCGTATTAGTTACGCCACCGTTGTTGATACCACCGAGAGAAAGCTTGAGCGAGTTGGCAACATAATTAGAGGAGCCTGTCATTCTAATTTGGTTAGAAGTGTAGGCATTTTGAGCATCACCGTAAACATCGATATCTTTGCCGTCTATACCCTTGGCTTTGTAGCCAGCAGCCATGGCCTTATTCAGCTCTATGCCTAATTTTGTCTGCGCTGCTTTGGCATTGACGATGTCGGCTTTGATCATTTCTTTGAGAGCATTGTCATTGAGCTCAGTGGCGATGATCAAATCAAGTCTTAGGGTGCCCAGTATGGTGTTTATGCCTCTAACTGGTACATAAAATTGATCGGGCGCTAGGGTTACGCTGCCAACTGGAGCAGAGTCAGAAAGCGATACCCAGCCATATTCGTCGGTATTGACAGCAATCATACTAAGATCTCGAGCTGCCGCTAGAGCCGCAGCTTCAATGGCTGTGCGCTGTTCGCTGCTGCTACCTAAAAGCCTGACATAGCTCAAACTGAAGAACGCTAAAATTGCCACTATGGCAATAGTAATGGCTGTACCAAAGACCAACATGCTGCCTGATTCCTGTCGCTGTCGCGACCTGATGTGCTTAGGCATAGATGAAGCCCCCCCAGGCTCAAATTTCGATCACTTAGATAGCTCTAATACCTTAATGCTAGTCTTCCCTCCTGGCCCTGTCAATAAACGCGAAAGTCCAAGCCCGCTTGAACTCCAAGCGCGGGAAGAAAAAGATGAAGGCTGGCATCCCCATGCCAGCCTTCTCCCACAGCGTTTATTAGATTTGAGCTTCTAATCTATATATTTAGGTCTAGACGGCGATAGGCTGAGTCATTGGTCCGATGTAAGCCACTGCAGCTTCGCTTTCGCGCACAGCATGACCACTAGCGCCCTGCCAACGAGTAGCAACGATGCCATCTTTATAGAGCTCTTGGTGTGTGGCAAACAAAGTGCGCTTAGCTAAATCACCGCCAGCTTGCACAACCAATTGTTGCAGTGCTTTTTGAGCCAGGTCATCCCGTGAAATAAGTAGAATGGAGTCAAGTTTTTCATTTTCGATGGCGCTGGTTAGTTTGCTTATGGCCTCAGGGTCTAAAGATAGATTGTTTACCAGTCCTAGTTTGGTTGAGCTATTGGCTGTATTGTTCAATTTAAAAGTGACCATGGCGTCAAGGCCACATTCGCTTTTCTTGGGTTGCTTACAAGTCGTCCATTGAAACTGGCTAATTTGAGCATCTTTTTGCGCAACCAGGTAGAGCATGCGCAGATTGGCTACTTCTAGGTGGTGCCGCTGAAACTCATTGTCGAGCATGGCATCAGTGGCTTCAGGTGCACCAGCAATGGTTCTTGCCATGGTTGAGAGCATGTATACCAGTGGCTTGGTCGGTGTTGTCCACCAAGGTAGTTTGCTGCCGTGACGGTGGCAGAGCAAGTAATCGAGATAGAATAGTTTGCGCAAGCGGTCTCTTATAAGAACCGGTTTTTCTTCGCCAGCAATAAACCAAGAAATATGCTTTTCTAGCAATACTTCATGCTCATCAACGAGCTTGAAAATCAGATGATCTCTGTCATTTAACTGTATTGCCATTTTGCCTAGGTCCTCGGTATTTGGGGTGTGGGTGCTGGGGGTGATTGAAACTTGTTGCTTGTCTTATTTGTAGGTACCGGTCACATACTTGGTTAATTGGTCGGTTTGTTTGGGGTTGTGTACGCGGTATTTGCGTCTGAGGTTGTGGTCTGAATTAAGTAGACTGATATTCATCTTGCCTAGACTGTTGGCTTGGTCTTTCACTTGTCTGAGCTGGTCATTGAGCTCTTCGATAGTTTGGGCCGGTTGTCTCGGTTTGATCATCTCCTCGTAAACTGATGCAGCATCGTTGAACCAGGCCATTCGCAGTGTGCGGTATTCGTCTAAGTCGGCTCTGCCTGCCGGGGCGTGGACTTGCACTGCATTGAGGGCTTTGGCTGTCTGGCGGTAACGCTTCGCTACTGTGGCTGCCACTTGGGTCCAGCGTTGTACTCTTTCTTGCTCCTGGTTGAATGGCATATTGAGAATGATGCGTTCTGAATCAGTGGGCCGGCCGCGAAAACTTACTTCGTCGAACTTTTCAAACCAGGTAAGCTCTGGGCTAGCGCTTGAATCCATGGCGCCAGCGCCGTTGCTTGTTACTCCATTAACTGCTTTGGGCGGTGGTCCTTGATAGTTGGTGTAACCTTTTGGGGGAACGCCGTTGGAGTTACCGCCGAAATATTCGTTTTTCGGTTGGGCATCGCCAGCTGAAGCTGTGCTAATTGAGATTATCACTGCCGCTGCTAGTGGTATGGACAGCAATTTTTTGCTGGTTGTATTTGTAGTTGTACTTGTAGTCGTAGTTATATTCATTTTGATTACCTAGTTTCCAGCGTTGCCGAGGGGTTGAACTGGAACTCCGCCGCGAGCTGCTCCGCCACCGTTGACGCCACCGCCAGGGGTGACTGGTAGATTCGGTCTAGCCACGAAGGCATCTTGCACCAGGCCTCCGCCAGGACGGTTAGCAGGTCGAGCTGTGTCTCGAGCATTGCCGCCGAAAGTATTCATTGTCACTATCTTCCAG
>CALRJJ020000354.1:0-5914 GCA_943367505.1 Flavobacterium psychrophilum
CCAATGGTTCGAGAAGCAGGGGCTTGGCTCGTCTTGCTTTTTCGTATTGCATGATAGCGAAGGCAGAAAGACCCATTTTTTGGTAGAGCCGGGCAGCACTGAGCGCCACGTCACTATCCTCTGGGTAGACACTCAACAGTGTCTCTATCTTTGAACGAGCGGCCAGGAGAGAGCCATCAGCAATGAGGCGATCAACAACCTTAATGGAGTCAGCCAAAGAAGCTTGATTACTCGACAAGGGCCCTTGCGCCGCAGCACCGTTACTTGGCCACGGCGCTAACGACGACTCATAAATAAAGGCGACGAGGGGAAGTATTAAAATTAGTCTTTTCGATTTCAAGTGAATAACCACACCGGGCATGGTACCAGAGTAACAGACTGTTCTAAGAACAAAAATGCTAGGATTAATTCAGTTATCAGCAACTAGCGAAAATGTCAAAAACTAACAATTGGACATCAGTCGGCTCACTCTGGCTATCAACCTTCGCAGCTAGCTTGCTAATCAGCGCCTATATTCTCATACTAGCTTGGTTCAACATCGGCAGCGTCGCTTCTGACCCATTAGAACAAGCAGCTGAACAGGCCTGTGAAAATCTTATCAGCACTACTGTGTTCGATTCAGCCTTTGGCAGAATTGGTATTTGCGACTTGCACGAGGAAAGCTCAGCAAAGACTCGAAGCTTGAATACAATTCTATCTCTGGTGCGTCAAGGTATTTGGAGCAGTGAACAATACCATCTGCCCGCCATGCAGCAACTAGCGAAAAGCGATCTAGCTCTTTTGCACAAGCTACAGGAAGAATTGAGAAGCAAACTAGTCAGTGAAATTAGCGAAACCGGCCAGACCTTTAACCAAGTTCGAAGAATACTAAGCCGCAGTGCTCACCCCGGCAGCCGTTTGACTTTCATGACGATAGAGCTTGGTGCCATAGACAATCATAAAGAAGACTGTTTCGATAGTGACATCGAAGCCAGGCCAGACGAACAAAAAGCAGACTATGTGAGAGCTGGCAAGTTACTGGCCATGACACCTGTGGCGGTGCCGTTTTCAACACCGATATTTCTTCACCAGCAGGCGAGCAAAGCAACAATAGTTGCTCCAAGCGATTTCATTGCCTGTAAAAACGCACTGCCAACAGCAATCCTAATTACAGCAGAATACGAAAGCAAAGCAAAAATAAAAAAACGTAGTCAAATTTGCGTAATTTGCGGAGACCTTGGTCGCTCCAGGCGTCTCAAAGATGGACAGGTCAGCCTGGCGAAGAACAAGTCAAAAGATTCAACATGCCTGGCTCTGAGCTTCCCTCAAGGAAGACCACTATTTTTCAATTCACTGGCAGATTTATTGAGAAGCACAAGATTTGACGGCCGCGGGGAGTGGCAGCAAGTAGCCAGTGGTTCAATTCCTGGCTCCGGTAGGCTAGCACCACCTGTGTCACCACTGCTTACCGACATGGACAGCCGAGATGCGCTCGGCATAGCCCTGTATCATTGGCTCAGACAACTGAATCAACCAGTTTCACCTAGTAGTTTGACACAAACAATTGAATACCAATGGACCAAGCCGAAAATCCAGCCTGCATTGAAGCCCCGAATTGAGCCTGATAGTGATGGCGCACTAGAGATTAATCAAGAAAATCTTGCTTGGCAAACTCCAATCAATAGCTGCCTTGCTTCGGATAGTGATGCCAGGGCCATTGCCTTTCTCCACCAAACAGCGCCACAAGAAGTCGGACAGAAGGCTCTGGCTGCCAGCTTTGCTGCCGCTCCGATCAACTACCCCACCTCAGCTATGCCATTAATAGTCAACGACCAAGGCAACGCCGTCACAGCAGGTCGACAGCATTTCGATCGACAACTAACAATTGACTTGCTGACAGAAATTTACGGCACTAATCTTAGTGCCCAAGAAACTATAGCTACAGCTCAACTATCAGAAATAACCGCTTTTAAAGCACTACGTCAATCTCGCAACCGCCTGGTTCTCATCCAAGCCGATCTTGCCTCACTGCGAGATCGTGTTCGGCAAGAGAGCGACCCAACAAAAGAGAAATTTCTAAAATCAGAGATTTCCGCAATGGAGACGAGCCTGAGCTATGAGCAAGCAGATCAAAAGCGCATTTCAGCGGCACTGACCTTAGCCCACACAGCTAAACTAAACGGCTTGTCGGTGGCGCAACAATCTTACGACCTGTGCAGTCGCCTGCTCAAGGTTTGTCGCAACGGCATCAATCGCCTGGATGACATTCCGGGAGCATTTTTGCTCGGAAAGCGCTTTATTTTCAAGCCTCAACTAGTAGCTTTATCTGAAGGAGAAATTGCGAGCAGCACCAGTTCAACTGCTAGCAACAATAACAGTGGCACCATTCGCTCACCCTGGCTCTCAGCCAACCTCAAAATCTTCGGAAAGGTGCAAGAAATTACAGATCAGCCCGACACTAAAATCATGGCGGAAGGAAGAACAATTTCCGAAAGAGTGGCAGAGGAAGCTCCCAGTCTGCCAGCTATCGCAGAAACCATTATCTATGACTCTAGCCTCCTGCAAAAGACAGAAGAGCAACGGCCAAATGGAACTGAAAAAAAACCAGCTCCTAGCACTCTTTCTTCCGGCGCCTCCGGCGGCCCATTAAGCCTTTCAGAATACCCCTTTAGAGGCCTACCAGTGGGAGAGAAACAACTTCTCTTCTATGGGCAAAAAGCCTTAAGCAGCGGCGAGAAAATGGTGACGTGGTCCACCCTTGTGCGTGATTACGTCGCCTATCAAGCTCAAGCTGAGCAGCAATCAAATGGAAGAATTGGCCTGGCGATCTCGTCTAATACCCACGGCTGGTTTAGCCACAACGAACAGGAAGACCCAAAACTGGCCTGCGAATGGCAGCTGCGAGCCCCCATCGTCATCCTAGATCAGCAAATGAAAGACGCCTTAAAAGGAGCAACGCTGACCAATCCGAAGACCGGCCAGCGTATGCCATTGGTGCCACCTATTGGCCCTAACTTGATGTAGCAGCCTTAGCCGTCGGCACGCTTGTTCTTTTTCTTCTTCGAACTAGAAGCGTCACCATTACCGTCATTGTCATGGTTGTGATTATCTTCGCCTTCTTCAGCTTGATCATCGCCAATATGCTCTGGCTGGGTAATGCCAGCATGTTCTTCTACCAGGGCTAAACGCTCGAGCAATTGCTCATACTGTTCCATGGTGACGAAGCCGAACTCTTTGGCCGCCTTCTTCATGGTTTTAGATACCTTGGCAGAAACCTGCTTCTCGATATCCTCGGTGCGCTTGACAGCCTCGTCTTTGAATCCCTTTAGAAAGGATTCAGCAGACTCGGTTTTCACTTTGCCTTTTTCTTCGAGATCATCGATTAATTCCTGACCTACTTTGACAAGGTCTTGCATGGCATCTTTCAGAGCATCTTTTACGCGATCAACGCTCGATGTTGCTCCGACACCGGTTAATACAGCTTTTTTCAGTAGTTTGGTACGGTCGCTCATTTATAACTCCTGAGATAGAAATTGTTCTTGGTTAGCTTGCTGCCTGCCACCTATTGTATTGAACCTGACCGCCAGCATGATTTTCTTCACAAAGATCTCAAGATAGACCGTTACAAAAGAAGCCTCGCTTCAGGCTTAATCTTCCCCCTTAGAGTAGTCAATGCCAGTAAAATAGGTGCTCGAGCAAGGCATAAGATCAAGCAAGAAATTAAACTTGACTTGAGCAGTTAGCAAAGAAGGAGCGGCAGGTAGCAGCGGTGAGAAGAGAAAAGAAAAGAAGATTCGAAATAGTCTCAAAAATAGCCAGACCGGCGATCTTATTAGCGGTTTTATTAGCGGCCCAGATCACACCACTGAGCCCGCAACTAGCTGCATTTCAACAAGCTGCATATTCTCAAAACGTTGCCCAGGGTCTCGCCGCCAAACCTAAACTAGTCGTCCTAATGGTTGCCGACCAGCTCTCATATAACAGCTTGATGCGCTTCCAAGACAAGCTTTCTGGCGGAGGCATTCGCTATCTTAGTGAGTCTGGCGCAAATTACACCAACTGTCGTTACATGCAAGCCACTACTCAAGGGGCCTGCGGTGATGCCACAATCGCAACTGGTGCCAGCCCATGGGCAACGGGAATCGTCGCCGATCAGTGGTTTGATCGCCGCAAAAACAAAGCTATTTCAGCCGTGGCAGATGATTCTGCCCCCCTGACCGGTGCCAACAGTGGCGGCGCCAGCTCCAAGTTCTTGCAAGGAACGACCATTGGCGATCAAATGAAGCTTGCCACAAATGGCCGCAGTAAAGTGTTCTCGCTCGCAGTGAGAGACTCACAGGCATTGTTGCTCGGTGGCCGTCTCGCTAACATGGCAATTTGGTTTGATACCCGCACCGGTAACTTCGTCTCTTCTGCTCAATATAGTCGCGATTTGCCCACTTGGGTAAAGGGATTCAACGATCTGCGCCAACCAGAAAAATATGTCGCTAAACCATGGCAAAGACTCCTTCCGGAAACCGCCTATGGAGCATCCAGCAGAGATGACTATACCAACGAACGGGCCTTGCCATCAGACGGGAAAGCGTTTCCGCATATGATCAGTGGCACCACCGCTGGTGAAGGAGCTTACTCCACTCTCGCCATGACGCCGATGGCCAACCAAATGGTTTTAGACCTAGCGAAAGAGGCTATCGATAAAGAAGGTCTAGGAACTCACAGCGATACGGACCTGCTCTCAATTGGCTTATCTGCCGGCGGAGAACTGATCAATAACTTCGGCCCTTATTCTCAAGAATCTCAAGACCTTGTCTTACGCATGGATCAGGGCATAGCCGCACTACTTGGACATCTAGACCAAAAAGTTGGCCTCAACAACTGTCTTATTATCTTCACGGCCAACCGCGGTGCCCAGGCGATTCCCGAATTCCTCAAAGAACGTGGACTAGATTCGGGCAGAATCGATCCCAAAACATTTAAAACCTTCATGGACACAAGCCTAGACAATAGATTGGGTCAAGATGACTGGATCGAAGCCTTTGAGCCACCAAACCTTTACCTAAACTTCGCCGCCATTGATAAAAACAAATATCGCCAACCTGATGTTGAAGCACTAGCAGCAAAAGTAGCCCACTCAGTTCCTGGTATCGCCGAAGTAATTACTTCAGCCCAACTCTACTCTAACCAAGTTCCCAACGGTCCATTTTCCGAAGGTGTCCGGAAAAGCTACTACTGGGGAAGAAGTGGCGAATGCTACGTAATTCCCAAACCAGGCTACGTCTTTTCATCAGAGAGCACTGGCACCGCCAGCGGTGCGCCTTACTCTTATGACAGCCAAGTTCCGCTTGTCTTGCATGGGTTTGGGATAGAGGGTGGCAAACACGCTGAGACTGTCAGTCCGGCAGACATCGCTCCAACCATTGCCGCGCTGCTCAACATCGAGACCCCAAGCTTGTCCGAAGGCAAAGTGTTAGTTACTGGAATCGCTCCAATTCAAGGACCACCGCGCCCTAGAACCATGGCAGCAGAAGTAGCGCCCCAGTAAAGGCGGTAGCAGCAAGAACGTAGACAATGATTGGCGAGCACTAGACTTCAATCTTAACGTCGATCAACATTAGGCCACAAGCTCTAGCGACCTTGTGGCCTAATGAGAAAACCAGAAAAAGATAGAGCTAAAGAGAATTAGAATAATGGCTGAACAAGAGACACTGGTGCTAGTAGATGGAAGCTCTCTTGCCTTCCGTTCATTTTACGCCCTGATGAGAACGGGTATGAAAGCTAAGGACGGCCGCCCCACCTGGGCCGTTCATGGCTTCTTCTCTTCATTATTCGATCAAATTGAAAGACAAAAGCCAGATATGTTGGCCGTCTGTTTTGACCTTTCCGATCCAACCTTCCGTCATATTGAGTACGATCAATATAAGGCTAACCGAGCTGA
>CALRJJ020000355.1:0-5908 GCA_943367505.1 Flavobacterium psychrophilum
CTCCCTTGACATACATGCTTGCTATTACCGATAGTGCACCATCAGTGGTTGTCATTGGATTTTTTTGTTCAACTTAGCAAACATCATAGATGACCGCTATTACTTGCTTTTGGTGCTTGTAAAGGGAGAAGTGTTAAGTCAGTGTTGAATGTATGGTGCCTGGTGCGAAAAGATTAGTGCATTGCTTGAGCAGTCGTGTTAAGCTTCTGTACTGGTCGGTCTCGTGCCGGCTTTACCATGAATGCTCCCAGTATTCGAATGCAATCGGAAATCAGGTCGGGAGTTCATAGAGGGAGAGTGGAATGAATAAGCCCCAGTTGAGCTTAGCTTTTAGTCTATCGTTGGTCCTACTTCAAGCTAATTTGCTGTCGGCACACGCAGAGCCGCAGGGAGCGATTTGGCAGAGAATGGCCAGCTCGCAAGCTGCAGGCGCTTCTAAAGTGTCTAAGCCAGCTCAGAAAGTCAGTTCGGTCAAAAGAGCTGCACCAGTAACAAAGAGTGACTCCGTAGACGGTAGTCACGCCATGTTGTTCCTTCCAGCAGATTCTACTGCTGCAAGTTCTAGCACCGCGATGGCAATTCACTCGGCTAGCCCGATTGAGACGCCTGTAGCTGCTCCAGTAGCTTCTGGCGCTGTGAGTGGTTCGTCTAGAGCCGCTGCTGCACAGTATGCTCCAGATCAAGTCGTGGCCCAGGCTGCTGACCAAAGCACCTATGTCACCGCCCAGCCAATACCACCAGTGGTGACAGGCACTGTAGAGCTAGAAGAGTTCAAAACAACAAATGCTATCGACTTGAAAGTTTCTCAATCGAGAACCTTCAAATTTAAGAACAAAATTGTTCGTACTTCTATTTCTGACCCAGGCATTGCCGAGCCAGTTGTAGTATCTGAGAATCAAATGGTACTGCTTGGTAAAGCACCAGGCACCTGCACCATGCTTCTCTGGGACGATGCTGGTAATTCAATTAGCGTAGATCTTCGAGTTAGCCGTGATTACACACAGCTACAGACAACACTGCGTGAAATTGATCCTCGTATCATCGTTAAGGCTTTCTCTGTTGGTGGTTCTGACCGCGTGCTCTTGACCGGTGACGTAGACCACACAGAATCAATCGTTAAGGCCTTCGCTGCTTCGAACGTCTTCATGGACGATCGCGGTATGAATATTCAAGTAGTTAATAGCCGCATCGTTAACGGACGTATCGGTGAAACTGGTGGTACTGCCAGTGGCGGCGGCCAAACAGGTCAGCTAGCCCAACTTAACTCTGTTGATAAGTACACATTCTTCGGCAACCTTGCTAACAACATTGGTAAGGCCCAGGTAATGTCTTCTGACGGTGGTCGGGTAACTAGCTTGGTCAAGGTGCGCAAAGTACCTTTGATCGCATTGCACGTTACTTTCATGGAAATGAATACTTCTGCTGCTCGCGAACTAGCGCTGCAATTAGGTATCGGTTATGCCGGTAAGTACTTCAACTTCGGTGTTGGTGGTACTGGTAGTGCTACTCAGGGTAGCGTTATGACCTCTAACGTAGGACTTCGCTACAGACAGAGCCAACAGTTCAACTCTGCTGCTGGTGCCCCGGTTCCTCCGACTTTGAACCAAGGCTTAGTTACTCTCCAGGGTTCTCCTGCACCATTGGCTCCTACTCCGGCTAATCCGTTTGGTCAGGGCCAGCAAGTTTATGGTGTTGGCGGTGTTGTTCAGCCAGTATCATTCTTGACCCCTACCTATGTAACTGGTATCGGTCAAGGTAACATCGTTGCCGGCGCTGCAGCTCTGCTTTCGCAGTCCATTCTGCTTGGCGCTCCTGGTGGTGCCAACCTTAACGCCAATAACTTGTTCAACCTCTTCTCCGGTATCTCAAACCTCGGTTCGTTCTCGATTAACCCAACTATCCAGGGTATTATCTCGAACAGAAGAGCAAGAGTACTGGCTGAGCCAACTCTAGTGACAATCTCCGGCGAAAGAGCATCGTTCTTAGCTGGTGGTGAAATTCCAATCGTTCAACAAATTGCAACGGCTGGTGCTGCACTGTCGTCAGTTACTTTCGAACCATTCGGTTTGAGACTAAACATGATTCCTGTGCTTCAAGAGAACGGCACAATCAACTTGCAGATTTCTCCTGAAGAGAGAATCATCGCTAACGAACTAGCATTCACTCTCGGTTCTGCTGCTTCATCAATCCCTGGTTTCACCACAAGAAAAACTCAGAGCATTGTTGAACTCAAGCCTGGTCAAGAACTCTACCTCTCCGGTTTAGTCACAACCAACAGCGGTCGTGAATTGACCAAGACACCTCTTCTCGGTGAAGTACCAGTTCTTGGTGCTCTCTACCGTTCGAAGGCATTCAGCAAGAACGAAAGTGAACTTGTGATTGCCGTAAGACCAGAAATCATCCTTCCAGGTACTCCAGGTCAGCTCAAGCTTCCTGAAGATATCGGCCGGGTTGAAGGTCCTCGCGACATGAACATCTTCCAAGTTGAACCGACTGTAGTTGATGAACGTCACTACTCATCGGGTCGCGCAGAGCGTCACCAAAAGACCTCTCCAACCTTGCCTGAAGGCGCTCCAGTTCCTGATAACGAATAAGACTGAGTTCATTCCGATTGCATGATAACGAGAAGGGGCCGCAGTATGCGGCCCCTTCTTTTTTTTGATGAAACTGTTAAACTCTAAATATGAATCTACGTCTTAAGGCCACCTGGGCCTCACTTTTAGTTCTATTGCTTTTTGCCGTGCTTGTTTCGCCAGCTTATGCGGCTAAGAAACTGATGGTTCCGCCGGTCTTTGCCGATCATATGGTTGTGCAGCGTGATAAGCCCATTGTGGTGTCTGGTAAGGCTGTGGCTGGTGCGGCGGTGCAGGTGGATGTGGCTGGCGTAGTCACTGCCACTATTGCCGACTCAAAGGGCAAATGGCGAGTAGTCGCCCCGGCTCATCCCTTAGGTGCACCTTTTACCATCACCATATCGTCCACGGGCGAGACCATAGCTATTCGCGACGTAATAGCTGGTGATGTTTTTCTCTGTGCCGGTCAGTCTAATATGTTGTTGCCAGCCCTGGTTACCAACGATTGTCGGAGCTTGCCTGTTTTGAAGAGTGCCACTACTAGGTTTTTCAATCTTAGTAAGGGCGATCATATCGATCTATTTTTCAATACTGCTAAAGAGATGAGTCTTGAGGGTAGTACTGAGAAAGACTCATATTTTGACAGTGAAGGCTTTAAGTGGATTAAGGCGGACGATCCTGAAATTGAACATCGTTCGGCTGTGGCTGTGGCATTTGCTCATAGACTGAGACAGCTGGTAAAGGACGATATTCCCATTGGTATAGTGCAGTGCACCATTGGTGGTACTAACATTCAAAGTTGGATGCCAGCTTCCGAGGTTCCTGAAAAGTATGTTGATACCAAGACTGCAACTCCGGTAGGGTATGTCTACGAGAAGTATTTAGCTCCGATGGCGGGTCTCAATTTTAAGGCTGTGCTCTGGTATCAAGGTGAGTCTGATGTAGAACGCTTTACCTTCTATCCTCGACTTTTTGCCATTATGACTCAGCAATTACGTAAGCGTTTTTCTCCCGATATGGCATTCTTCATCATTCAGTTGCCCAATTGGGGTGCCAAAAGTACCATTGCGCCTAGTTTGACAGCCTACTTCAGAGAAGCTCAGCAGAAGGCGAGTATGGTTCCAAACTGCTTCTTGGTGCCTACACTTAATTCTGAAGTGACTGATTATGCTGAATTGCATAGCAGCAATAAGCTCACAGTGGGAAAAAATGCAGCTCAAATGGTAGCTGGTCAAATTTACAAAGTTGAACATGCTCTTACCCCTCGTTACTCCATGGTAGAGCGGGTTGGACCGGAGTTGAAGGTGACTTTTTCCTATCTTGATAGCGGTCTTGAGCTACGCGGTAAGAAGTTTACGGCTTTCGAGATTGCCGGTGCCGATGGTATTTTTAAGCCCGCCAGGGTTAGGCTCGAGGGTGAGGCATTATATTTGTCTAGCGCTGCGGTGCCTGAGCCGGAAAATTGTCGCTACGCCTGGGCCGATAATAGCGTGGCAGAACTATTTAGCAAGACTGGTATGCCAGTATCACCATTTCGTTCTGATGTGCTGCCTTTGGTTGGCAACAAAGCAAAAATGATGGAAATGCTAATCTACAAACAATAGATAAAACTGATATTTCGCTCAGCGTTACTTCTTGCGCTGTGCTTTTTTAGCCAATTTAGCTTGATACTGTTCCATAAATTCACTAGATTCGCGTGGAAACTGGCTAGTGAAGATATCTAGCACTAGTTTGACTGCCGTGGTGAGGAACTCTTCTCTCTCGTATTCGGGCATATAGCAATTGGCAAGGCCGATTTTGTCTACGATTTTTAGCAGACCTTTTTCGGACAATCGCACCATTGTGGTCATTACGGTTGTATAGGCGATATCGCGATCTTGCCTTAGTGCGTCAAATACTTCTCTGACAGTCACTGTTGGATTAGCTAGTTTCCATACTAGCTCCATTATTTCGCATTCCAGATCGCCTAAGAATTTTCGCAGGCCCTTCTGGTTAAATCGAAAAGAGGCGTTTTCGTCGTTTAATCGCATATTTTTTCAATTGGTAAACACTACTAGCTATCGTAACATATCCTTTGACTTACAATAGTAATATTTCTTTCCACTATGAGAACCTCGAATGTCTATTCCTTCTAACAATCTCACCTCCTCCTCTAGCTCCGTTGGTTCTCGCCCTGTGGTCTTTCTCGACCGTGACGGCACTCTCAATGTTGAAGCTGGTTATATCAAAGAGGTAGAGAATCTCAATTTGATTGAAGGAGCCGGAGAGGCGATCGCCAAGTTGAATCAGGCGGGGGTAGCCTGCGTACTTGTTACCAATCAAACTGGAGCAGCTCGTGGTTACTATCCAGAAAGTCATATTAATGCTTTGCACGAGCGTTTGGTAAAGCTTCTGGCCCTTTCTAACGCCCATCTTGATGCAATCTACTATTGCCCCCATCTCTCGCGCGCAGAGGGGGGCGTCGTGCCGCCCTACGATGTTGCCTGTGATTGTCGCAAACCAGGCCCTGGTCTGGTTGAGCAGGCTTACCGTGACCATCCGCAGCTAAGCAGGCATCTGGCCTTTGTTGTCGGTGACAAAGCTACGGATGTCGATCTTGCCGTTAACTGTCATGTCAAGGGCGTCCTGGTCGAAACTGGTTTTGGCAAAGATGTGCAGTCTGGTGCCTATCAATGGCCGGTTAAGCCTGATTTTCAGGCCAGTTCGATTGTTGAAGCGGCTGAATGGATTTTGTCTTCTATAAATAAGGCTAGTGTGGTTTGAAGCGTTCTATCTAGACTCGCGAGCGTAGCAATAGACTGACTTCACTCAGTAAGTTAGGGATATCGAAAGGCTTGGGCAGATATAAGTCTGCGCCAGCTTCCAGAGCCAATGATTGGTCCGGGTGAGACGTGGCCATCACGATCCAGATTTTCGACAATACATCATCGGCCTTTAAGGCGCGGCAGAGGTTCCAGCCATCCATTTTTCTATCGATTAAGTTCGACTCTAGCAAGATCAAGTCTGGTGGCTCGAAGCGGGCCAGTTCAAGGGCGTCGTCGGCGGAGCTTGTTACTTGCACGACATAGCCCTCAAGGGCCAGGGTTTCTTGTAGCAAGCAAGCCATAGCGCCATCGGGTTCTACCACTAAGATTCGGGAAATATGTTTAATTAGAGCTGCTGGATCAGAGTTGTTTTGCAGCGTGCCATTTTGATTGAGACTCTGACCCTGAGCGGAGCTTGCTGCTTGTAGCTCTTCTTCTATGTTGCTATCTGAAACCCAGAAAGAGCCCTGTCTTTGTTTTGCTACATTGCGGTGATCGCGAGCTGTAGTTAAGACATCGATGTATGACTGG
>CALRJJ020000356.1:0-5904 GCA_943367505.1 Flavobacterium psychrophilum
CAATGGAGCTAACTCCATTCTCAAATTGACCATAACATCGCCTTCTTCAGCACCTACTGGTGGTACTCAGGCCAACCCATGGCTCTATGACTCAATAGGTAACATTGGCGCCGGTCAGAGTTTCAGCACCACTAACTCATGGGTAAATGTGGCAGACAAGTGTGACGACAACTGCTACAAAATCGTAAACAATGTCAAGGTAGACCGTCCCGGTGTATTCCCTTACGGTTGTACACAGTGCAATGTGTTGCCAGACCCCAAACCACCATGTGGTCAGTTCTGTGCTGCACAAAATGGCTTAGCTTCCAATAATGGTTGCACATTCAACCGTGCTCCCCAGAATGCCAATCCTGTCACCGCAAGATTTGGCGGCACCGTAGAGTTCAGCTACCTATCAAAGGCAGTTCCACCTGCGTCGTGCCAAGGCCTTGGACAACCCTAAGCCACAAATCGAGGAAGCGCGATCTTGAGAAACGCAGTCTTTTACAAGAAAATTGCGTTTGCATGGTTTGCAGCCAGCTATCTGGTCTTAATGAACCAGGTAGCTGGTTTTGCGGCGATCAAGGACATGAGCGAGTATCTTCCCGATGATTACTTGGGAAATGAGTTCAAATGGTCCATGGTCCTTTACTTACCTGATGTAAAAGATAGTTTGAATTACACTGGTTCTACGCTTTATCCCCTCACCAAAGTGAGCGTAAGGTTCAATCAGTACCCATCGGTTGGCAATGTCCAGGCCAAAGCCTACGAAGAGTTCTGGTATCACAAAAAGGCAATAGTAGGAATGCGCCGCCTCAATCAGATTCGACCAGCGCCCGCTAGCGATGGCGCCATTATTCTTTGCCCGAGAAAAGAGAAAGAAAGCACTGACTGCGCCACAGCTATAACCAATGCATTAGTAAGAGTGATGCTCGATGTGCAATTCCGTGGCGCCATAACCAGCCTGGTGGTTGTGCCAGATGCGGATTTTCCAGCCATTGCTGGCGCGCTGGAAAAATATGGATTTTATAGCGAAGACAAACTGAGCCTAAAATTCAATGAGATAGCGCTCAGCCTGCGCCTGCGGGGCTATCCTCAAGGCGTTGACAAGCTTTTATATCTGAAGAAATAACGCTCTCAGTCTGGCGGCAGAACATAACTAATAGGAAAACTCTGCTTCGACTGAAACTTGAGTGGCGAATTGCGGCCCAGCACAAACTGCAAAGCGAAAGGTGTTATCTCAACTTCGGTGGTAACAGTTACTGAGCCTGTTACCAGACCGCCCGGATTGACGAGTTGGTCGTTTTCTGGATTGCGTCTGAGCTTTGGCTGACTTGTAATTTCGGTCTTGACGGGCGGAACTAAGCGAAAATGGGATACGAAACCGCTGTTTCTACTGTTCATTTGCTCAATGAGCAAGAGCGCTCGCGACTGGGCATTAACGGGATTACCAGAAGCAGATTTGCGGGCAGCATCGCGACAAACCGCATCATTGAGAGAGACACCATAAATAAGAAGACCCAGATCTACAAGAATGATGACAACTAAAAATAATACGACACTCCCCACGGTGACTTCGACAAGCGAAGCACCAGAAGGACGTCTATAAGGCATTTTTGCTCCGCTACAAATGGTCATTCTGATTCTGATGTCGCACCACTACAGACACCAGTCGCGACCGTACTAAGAGTGGCAAGGCTCGATTGTTTCTTTGCCGCATCGGCCATGTCAACATCCATACTAGTTGTGATCTGAATAGCGTCAGGAATCTCTTCTAAGGCCTCGTGAGTATCGACTCCGTTCACAAATACGCGGCCCAAAGACTTGAATGCGTCGAAATTAGTGTTCCGCGGCGGCGAGCAGGTCTTTCCAACATAGGCAGGGAGTGAGCAAAATCGGTAGGCGAGATCATTATCGGGAACAGGTAGCTTGGCATTGATGTCGCACTTGAAGAGTTTACTTGGAATGTCGACATATCCAAGGCGACGATCGAACTCATACAATTCAGGGATGGCATCTAGCGATTCGATGTTCGAATCTACGTTTTTGATGCGTCCCAGATCAACTCTTACAACTTTGGGATGATTGGTTTGTATCGACATGAACCCCAGAACGCCCTTGTCTTCTCGCGTATTCTCATAGCCATGTACAGCTTCTAGAACTTCTTTGCGAATAACCGCAATTTGATTGACTCTCTCGTTTTCAACCAGGGAATGACCAGTCCTGGCTTCATCGAGAAGCATATTCGATAATCTGGTGAAGCCAGATAGCTCTTGGCTAGAGCAGGCATTGACAGCCTGCCGCGAAGTGAAGACAAGCTCCCGAGACGCTTCTTCTAAGCGGTTGACCTGACCGACTCTGTCTCCCGGATTGATCTTGCTGGCTAAGGAAATGGCCAGAGCATCGAGGGCAAATTGCGCTCTCGTGCGCTCAAGCAGAACACGATTGAACATCAAGCCGGCCACTGCAATGGCTATAACAACGCCGATGGCGAGGCTAACAAGAAAAATCATGTTTCCCTGTGCTTGGCGATTGCCTGTCATATTTTTTGCCATGTTAGTATAAAGCCCATGCCTACTTTCTCTAAAGTATATCACCGGCCCAACAGAGGGCACTTTGGTAGCACTAAACGCTACCGCAGACGAACTCAGCTTGGCAGTCAGATATCAGAGTTCGGCGGCGCTATTATCATTTTGGTTGTTTTTGTTCTGATACCAATGCTTGACTTTGTCGTCGTACCAATACGGTGGATGATGGCTCAGGAAATTGTCAATAATTACGCTAGAAAATTGGCTATGTGCGAGACTCTCAGTCAGTCCTACGCGACCATGGAAGCCGATCCTTCTTTGAAGGATCTATTACAGAATATCGGCGGCGTGCAAGTTAAGTTGATAGACATGCATGTCAGAATCAGCCGCTCTTCAACCATGAGCAGCCAATCTGATGTTTATATTGTCAACCAGCCCCGTAGCATCCCGCCAGCCTGGCTACCAATTGCCGACAACCAGTCACGCTTGTTTTCCCTTGAGTTGATGGTGCACTCGAATATGTCTCCGGCCATTCTTCTATCGGGCATTAATTGGCCTATTCCAGGAATAACTGCACCTATCCCCATGCTGGTTACAGCCTCGCATGAGTGGGGCAATCTCGGACGCAATCCGCGCACTGGCAATTATTTCATCAACGAATGAGGAGACAGCGGCTCACCGCCAGCAGTATCACTATTCGGTAAAGTAATTACAAGGGATAAAAAATTGGTGGTACGGTTATAAAGTAAGGAACGGTAGCGTCTCTTAACTTAGCCATCGTTGACTTTTCGGCAACGCTCTCATCTCGGACAATTTCAAACTTCTCATTGCGCTTATAGAGAGGCTTATTGCCTTCACCGACACCAAGCTTGTCTGCTATTTCGCGCTTATCGTACTCTTCCACATATTTACAAAGGTCAGGGGCGTCTTTCGCCAACTTAGCTCTCGATTCGGGGCTCTGGCGATAGCGCGCAATACCTTCGGCGAAGTCGTCCTTTGGCGTGTAGAAATAGTCTGAAGACGGCTTCACTAGGGCTTTTTCCATCATCTGAACATTGCTTATCAGACCCTCCAAAGAATCTGGATGAACAAATTCACCTTTGGTATTCACCTCAACCCAACCTTCCGGCTGCTTGCCATTTTCATCTTTCCTCTCATTCCAGATATAGAGCTTGTCATCCGTCGTCTTCTTGGCCCAATCGCCGTTTTCCATGTGCTGCCAACCGTACTTAGTACGGTCCACCTGACCAGATGTGTTATCACCAACGTGACCAAATTCATGCAGGAAATTATCCTCGACCGAATTGAGAATACCCAGCCGTTTCTCCTCGGCGGAACGTTGATCTGAGGTCACGGCAGCACCATTCTCAGGGGTGCCATAGACTACTATGCGGTTGTTCCAGGCCGGCTGTGTTTGCATGGCGGGATCGCCCTCGCGCCAATCACTTAAAAATAATATGCGTTGCTCTACGTTGGCGCCGAGACTGGATCGTGATTTTTTCAAAGCCGAATCAAGAGCATCTAGTTCATCAAGCCGAGGTTCCCGTGCTCTGTCTCGGTATTCAGGGCTGGTCTCTTGGGTATCAAATTTGAGATTGAATTCCTTGACCAAAGCTTGTTTCTTCTCGTTAACTTTTTTAGTAAGGTCGCCGTCAAGACTGTTCAAACCCTCAGGCGAATTCTCGTAAGTGCCCAGGGATACATCGGCGCCACTAGTATTAGTCGTGCATTCCAACTTGCCATCGTTCACTTTCAGTTTGACACCAAATTTTTTACTTAAGAACTCAAGCCTTGTCTCTTCGGATTTGGACTTATCGGTTATGTTGATGACATCGCTTGTGTCATCGGGTGCCGTTTTGGCTTCAGCAGCTGCAGAACCTTCAATATCTGTAATCTTCAAATCAGGCAGGTGCTTGTTGAAACTACTGCGAAGATGATGGCTATCGTGATGAAAACCCTTATGTTTCATAGTATGCTGCAGGCGCTGACTGAGCTGTTTTGCATCATCATCAGAATCAGTGTGCCGATGATGATCTTTGCTGTCACCCTTGTGATGATTTCTATCGTAAGACATATCGAGCTCCACCTTGGCGAGTTAGTCAGTGTTAGTAAGATTAAGCAGGTCCTGGGCACCAGTTGCACAGAGACTACTGCTAAGTTGCTAACGAGACGTTAACTGGCCACGAGATCCAAAAATCGCAGCAAGAATGAGCAAGCAAATCAGCTCTTCCAGCTCACCGGAGTTCTGGTACTCAAATGCTTTGCCATGTTTTCTTTTAGAGCATCATCGTCTTCAGCAGCGGCGAACACTTTATCAATGACTTTGCCAATATCATCGAGGAAGTCTTCGCCCACAAAAACCGCAGCGTCGTTGTCGTAATTTTGCAAGTGCTTAAGACCCTGGGCTAGAGCCGTCTTTCGATCAGTGAGATGAATCGAATAGTCAACTCCGCCGCTGCGCAATTCGCTATCACCTGCAACCAGAGAAAGGTTATGCACCATTGATGAACGCATGATGCAATACATCTGCGTGGCTAACGATTTCTCTTCTGCTTCAGGCGGCTCAGAAGAATTTGTCAGCCGAACCACTGTTGAATTGTACTTAAACGGATGCTCTGCCTGGGGACCATAATCGTCCATCCATTCAACGACAAAAGCTTCGTATTGCTGGCGGGTAAGCTTGCCCCGGCCAATACCATTAACCATCCGGGCCAGTAGCTCAATCAGTATGCAGGCGCAAATGAAACCCCATGGAGTAGTCATCAGCGGCTCAATTTCATCTAGCCGAGCATGTAGGTAGCTTTTCCAATACAAGAGGTCCATGAGGTCGATTCTAGCAGAACGCTAGGTCAAATCAGGATAACTACCAGCGCAACAATCAAAGTCTGGTCCCAAAGACAAACAGAATTTGAATCAGAAATTGCGGCTATTTAATGGCAATACGCGACTTCTTATCGCTATTGACCCATTGCTCAACTTCAACAAGACGCGCGCTAACCGATCGCTTTGTATTAGCACGAGTGATCTTGTCTGCAAATGGCAGTCTTAGACCGCTATCTACGAACGAACTAAGAGTCACAGATGTTTGACCATCAGCCATCGGCTTCAATTCCCACTCACCTTCAAAAGCAACAAACTTGTCTGAGCTAATCATCTTGTATTCAAGCCTATTGCCACTTAGCTCCTGCTGCGAATATTGACAAGTGGCTGTTCCTAGAACTGGAATGTGACTGAACTGTTCTTCAACCACACTGACTGGACCCTTTGTTGATATTACTCGTCGATGTTCGGGATCGTTTACTTTCTGCGCTTTCACCGCTTCCCAAACTACTCTAAGTGGGGCAGAGATTACTTTGCTTTCGTGTACATAGTTAGGATGGTCGATAGCAATTGCTGG
>CALRJJ020000357.1:0-5891 GCA_943367505.1 Flavobacterium psychrophilum
ATCGCCCATGCTACTCCACCAGAGAGGGCTTGTGTAGCGCTCTTTGCTTAAATTCTTTCAAAACGACACGGGGCATATCTAACCGATATAGCCACGCCGTTGACTACTACTCAGCGTCAAGCTGCCATTCCAGGGTAATGCGGTCGCCAGCCCTACCAGGAGCAGCTTTCTTCACCTGGTAGGCCTTAATCATGGCCTGAGTACCAAGTTCTTGGCTGGCTTTTTCTTGACTCGAGAATTCTTGTTTAGAATCCTTGCTGGCTTCCGCCATGGCCTCTTCAAAAAGCTCAAAAGCAAGCCGTGTTCCGGGAAGGCGGCCAGCAGGGTCGAGATTTTCAAAAGCCAAGCGCAGGTCTTTAAGCATATGGTTAGTAGCAAAACCTGGAGCCAGATCGTTAGCCAATATCCGCCGCCCAAGATTGCTCAAAGACCAGGAACCACCAGCGCCGTTCTCCAGCACGTCAACCACCAGAGCCTTATCTAAGCCCAGTTCTTCAGCCATCGAAATAGCCTCGCAAACACCGATTAGATTAAGAGCACAGAGAGTCTGATTAGCAAGCTTAAGGGCTTGACCATTGCCAGACTTGCCACAGTGGCGAATAGTCTTGCCCATGGTCTCAAGATAAGGTTCTATTTGCTGAAAAGCGCAAAAATCGCCACCGACCATAATGGTCAAGGTTCCTTGCTTAGCACCGATATCGCCTCCAGTAACTGGCGCATCGAGAAATTTCATATTGGCACTTGCCAGTGATTTTTCAATTAAACGAGCCGCCCTTGGCCCAATTGTGCTGAAATCCACGACCAGGCAGCCTGGGGCGGCAAGCTCTGAAACCCCTCCCGGGCCAGTCAAGACAGACTCGACATCGCGCTCGTCGCCGAGACAGCTAAAAACTATGTCGCTACCAGCCAAACAGTCTTTCAAATGGGCAAATACTTCTGCCCCTGCAGCTTTCGCTATTGCCACTCCAGCGGAAGCGGAAGAACGATTCCAGACCTTCAGTCGGCCGCCATAACGGGCAAGGACAGGCGCAAGGTTAGCAGCCATTGCCGCACCCATAATTCCCATACCAAGAAAACTTACACTCTTGATCAAGGCTTCTTTTTCACTTTCAGACACAGCTGTCTCCTAAAACCCGAACTATCTAAGTTAACTCAGTAACATTGAATAGAGATTACCGGCTTCGAGCGACTATTCTCCAGTTGACAGTCATCTTTTTTAATCTTTTACTTTAGAATTAGAATTTGTTTCAGAATTTCGGACAATGTCAGAAAATCCCGCCTTCCAAAAACTCAAAGGAACGCACTCGTGCCGAGACTCGGCCTTAAAGTGCGTTGACTGCAACGGCCAAGTTTGCCCCAAATGCTTTGTCCAGTGCGCCGTGGGCAACCGCTGCAAAAAGTGCGCCAGCCGCTTTACTTCACATGTGCTATTGACCAGCCCGAAAGTTCTGGCAAAGCTTTCTGCCGCCAGCGTCTTGCTCGGAATCGCCTGGGGCTATATCCAGCCCCACCTGGAGATCATGGGCATTTACGGCTACGTTATACAATTTTTCGCAGCCGCTTTCTTAGGAAAATTGCTGCACAAAGCCGCTTCCTACAAGCTCGGCACCAAAGTAACCACGGTGGCAGCACTAGCCCTTATTGTTGGTCTTGCAATTGGCCCCAGTCGAGATACGGTTCTTAACGCCATTCAATACTCAAATTTGCCGCCAGCTGAAGGCGGCGACCCCAATGCTCTAGGCGGAGAGCTGATTCGGCTCGCGATTTTCCTAATTGGAGCTCTGATGCCCTTTATCCGTAAAAACTAATATGGGATATTCTGAAAGTATGGCGAGCGCCAAAATCGGGTAATCTTAGGATCTACTCAGAAAGAGCACGATGGAAAGTTTTAGCAAAGTCTGCCCGACTTGCAAAAAAGAATATAGCAATGAAGTTGTTGTCTGCCCCGACGATAACAACCAGCTTGCCCCCCTTGCCAAAGACGCGCTAGTTGGCACGGTCTTTGCAGACAAGTACGAGATTCTCTCAGTACTCGGCGCCGGAGGCATGAGCGTCATTTACAAAGCGCGTCACAAGTACATGGAGCGCATCTGTGCTGTAAAACTGCTGCATCCATTTTTGTTGTCTGATGCGTCTATGTTTCAACGCTTCCAATACGAAGCTAAAGCCGCTAGTAATTTATCCCATCCAAACGTCGTCACCATGCACGACTTTGGTATCACCAATGATGGCAAGGCCTATCTGGTCATGGACTATCTTGAGGGTGAAGATCTTTCTACTGTATTAGAAAGAGATGTGTTTTTAACAGAACCACAAGCCCGTGAAATCTTCAGACAAGCCTTAGCTGGGCTTGATCACGCTCACTCAAAAGGTGTTATTCACCGCGATCTAAAACCAAGCAATTTATTTTTGATACCACAAACCGATGGCAGTGTTTTAGTCAAGTTGGTCGACTTTGGTATCGCCAAAATTACTGATTCGAGCAGCGCCGCCCAAAACCTCACGAGAACGGGTGAGGTATTTGGTTCACCTTTGTACATGAGCCCTGAGCAGTGTTCTGGCAAATCACTAGATGCCCGCTCAGACATATACTCACTGGGCTGTTTGATGTACGAAGCATTGTGCGGCCGGCGGCCATTAGTGGGCGAGTCGGCTTTAGAAACAATGCACATGCATATTAAAGATGTACCTCTAACACTTTCACAAGCAGCACCAAAGCTGGAAGTTTCACACCAACTCGAAGACGCTGTGATGAAATGTCTTTGCAAACGACCAGACGATCGCTTTAGCAGCGTAGCTGAACTGTATCAAGAAATATATGGCGAGCCCTTACCAAAAGTGCCGGTACCACACTCGGTCAGTGGCACAGAATCGCAAATAGTTATACCTAGCCCTTCCAGTTCAGCCACAGCCGCATCAACAAAAAAAGCTGATGAAATTACGGACAAGTCTGGTCTTTACTTAACGCCTAGTGACAAGAAAAAGTTGCTACCAATTGCAGTGGCACTAGCTATTTCAATTTTAGCCCTGGGTTCAAGCACATATTGGATAGTCTTTGTCTGGCCCGGCCCAGAAACAGACAGGGGCACGCTAATAAACCGCTGGGTCTATACGTTCTGGGTTGATCGCGGTGACAAACTCGCCAAACAGCAAAACTTTATTGATGCCCTTAAGGCTTACGATAGCGCAGAAGAAGCAGCCGACAAGTTTGGTGACAACTTTGGCCGCAAAGTAAATGTTTTGCGAGCCAAACTAAAGTTAGCCAGCAATATGAATCAGCCCAAGATGACAGAACAGATTCTTCGCAGCATAGGGCAAGTAAATCGCACTCAAGCGCTCGTAGACTGCGAACTAGCCCGCAAGGAAATTGCTAGAATCGCCGCCCTCTATGAAGCTACGCTGACGAGCAAAAAAGGCGGCAGCAAAACCTCGGTATACGAACTAGCAATGCAAGTGGGTACAAAAATCGAGGCATTCATAGGCATATCGCGCAGGCTCGCTGCCGTTCAGGCCTACGACGACCAGGAAGATTTGCTAACACGGGCGGCTCATCTCTATTCACAACTGGCTGGCGATGACGATCCGCAACTAGCCGATCTAAAAACTGAACTAGCCTACTCGCATTGGCAGCAAGACGAAGTCAGCCAAGTGCGGCCGCTTCTGGCAGAAGCCTTAGCGATAAAAATCAAGGTCAACGAGCGCAACGGAACACGAAATAGCAACATAGATGAAGGCGAAGCCTGGCTAAGACTAGGCCAGTTCGACCGCGACCGCAGCAAATTCGATGAGGCCGAAAAAGAGCTGAGCAAGGCCCTGAACATCCTCCATGAATACAAAAAGCTCGACAAAAAAAACAATAGCTCGGTACGCGCCTATAAGCTCTTGACCGAGGCTCTAAACGCCATGGCCGACTATAAGGCACAAACACATAAGGAAGCAGAGGCAGTGGCCCTGCGCGATGAAGTGGCGGTGCTCAAGAAAGTAAAGCTCGATTATCATCCCGATATAGAATGAGTCAAAAAAGGGGGAGAAAGAATTATCTTCTTTCTCCCCTTTCCAAATCAATCGATTTTTACTTAGCAGAACCAGCCAAGACAGTGACTTTGGCTAAGCCAGCCTCAAGGTCTTTAACTAGATCGTCAATGTCTTCAATGCCGACCGACAATCTCACTAGAGCATCAACAACGCCACGGGCATCGCGCTCAGCTTTAGGAATAGAGCCATGGGTCATCGATACTGGATGGCAAACGAGAGACTCGACACCACCTAAACTTTCAGCCAAGGAAAACAGTTTAGTTGAGCCCAAGAATTGACGAGCGCTTTCCTCGCCACCTTTAAGCACGAAGGAAACCATGCCACCAAAGCCATTCATTTGAGCTTTAGCAAGAGCATGCTGGGGATGGCTTGGCAAACCAGGATACATAACCTTCTCAACCGCTGGATGTTTTTCAAGATACTGAGCAATGGTCATGGCGTTTTTCTGGTGAGCTTCCATGCGCACAGCCAGGGTTTTGACACCACGTAGAACCAGCCAGCAATCCCATGGGCCAGGTACGGCACCGACTGCGTTTTGGTGGAATTTCAGAGTTTCATAGAGATCATCACGGGATGTGAGAACAGCGCCACCAATCACATCACTATGGCCACCGATGTACTTGGTGACCGAATGCACCACAATATCAGCACCAAGAGCGATAGGGTTCTGCAGGTAAGGACTAGCAAAAGTATTATCAACAACAGTTATTTGCTTGCCGGCTTTGGCCACTTCAGCAATGGCTTTAATATCGCAAAGTCTGAGCAATGGGTTTGTTGGCGTTTCAATCCAAATCATTTTGGTATTTGGTTGAATTGCTGCTTTTACTTTAGAAGCATCACTGGCATCAACATAAGTAAAAGTAATACCGTAGCGCTTCCACACCTTTTCAAATAAGCGATAAGTGCCACCATAAACATCATCACCGCAAATAACATGATCACCACTAGAAAGCAGATTCATTATATTGCCTTCGGCGGCCAATCCAGAACCAAAGCAAAGACCATACTTAGCGCCTTCAAGGGCAGCCAAGCATTCTTCTAAGGCAAATCTTGTCGGGTTTTGGGTGCGGGCATACTCAAAGCCCTTGTGCTGATTCAAACCCTCTTGCACATAAGTCGAAGTTTGATAAACCGGTGGAATAATGGCTCCAGTAGTTGGATCTGGCTCCTGGCCTGCGTGAATAGCCTTGGTCGAGAACTTCATCGATAATCTCCTCTGATCTTCATTTTTAGACAGAAATTTTAGTGCCTTTTGCTTTGACTTCCGGGGCATCAACATGACTTGATGCCTTCAAGTGCGAAACAATGTCAAACTTGGTCAAGACAGCGCAGGCCTTACCTTCTTTAGTGAGGATAACCATATTGCTACCCAGCTTAAATTGCTTATAGACTCTATCAATTTCGCTATCCACATCAAGCTGCGGGAAGGGGCGCCCCATCACCGATGAAACCGTAGTTGTTTCTGGATGTTTGCGCTCGTAGACAATCTGCATGGTGATCAAATCGTTGATATGACCAACGTTTTGCCCCGCGGCAGTGACCACTGGAAGCTGATCGATTTCATACTTCTGCATAATTTCGATAGCCATTTGTACCGTATCATCGGGCTTGATTGTAATCATTGCTGGTACTTTGCCTGAGCTGGTCTTGCCGGCCAGCAAATCTTTAGCAAAGAAGCTCAGACCTTCAGCTTGCAAGTAACCGTACTCACGCATCCAATCATCCGAATAAATCTTGCTCAAGTAGCCTCTGCCACCATCAGGCAGAATCACTACAATTACATCCTTTTCAGTCATGGTGGCGGCCACGCGCAAGGCCGCAACTGTTGCCGTACCACAAGAACCACCAATTAAGAG
>CALRJJ020000358.1:0-5888 GCA_943367505.1 Flavobacterium psychrophilum
GGCCGTCACACGGCATCTTTAGCGATTTCGCCAGCAGTAGCTTTAGTGGCTTTCAAGTAATCCTCGGGAGCAATGATTATCTGCGTACCGCGCACACCAGCCGAAACTGAGACCTGCTCAAAAAGGTAAATATTCTCGTCAACATAGACCGGATAATCTTTCTTGCAGGCCAGAGCGGTTACCCCACCACGGATGTAACCAGTCAAGGGCTGCACTTCTTTGAGAGAGACCACCTCTGACTTGCGATCGCCGCTCAATTTGGCCAAAGCCTTCAAGTCGAGCTGGGCGTTTCCCGCCACAACAGCGAGACAGACTCCATTTTTATCGCCCCGCACTACCAGAGTTTTGAAGACCTGCTCAAGGGGGAAGCCAATTTTTGCCGCCACAGTCTCAGCGGTGAGGTCATCCGGGTCGACTTGATATTCGCGCAGTTCGTAGCTGATGCCTAGATTGTCGAGAATTCTTACTGCATTGGTTTTCATAGTAGAAAATCATAGGCCATGGCTGAAAATGCCACAAGATTGAGTACAAAGACTTTCATATTTATCGACAATGGCACCCAATGGCTGCAAAGATTGGGCAAGAATGGTAGCTTGATAGCCCTAGTTCTGTTAGCGCTAGTTTTGATAGCCCAAGTTTCGTTAGCCCAAGTTTCGTTAACCCTAGTTTTATTGGAGCCGTTCCAGTTGTCACCCCGCCTGCTTTTACCATTGTCTTTGCTCATTTGCCAATTTGCCTATAATTTGGGCTGCAACCTAGATGGCAACCCAGATAGCAATATAAGCAGCCAAGCCCAAGCCCAGAGCACAGCGCCCGATGCTACCGCACGAGAAAAACTAGATGCCGAAGAGGCGGCCTTGCGCCACAAAGCCCTGATGCGCGCCCATCGCAAACGCACTATCGAAACTGGTCGCAACGACCATGTGGCAACACCTGAAGAATATTCGCCCGAGCTAGAGCTGTATAAGAAGCCGCTTAGACCAGCCGATCAAGCGAACGGAACCCAAGCCACAGACACTCAAGTGGAGCTGCGCACCGACATCAAACTTGAAACAGAAAAGCCCGGTGCGCTTCCAGCAGCAGGAACAGATCAATTTGTTGCCAAACGCATGCACAGCGAAAATTCGCCAGCAACAGTAGAAGTAGACTTCAAACCCTATATGGCGGCACTAAGCAAAGAAATCAAACAAAACTGGTCTCCGCCAGCTCGGCAAGAGAAAACAGAGGTCAGCGTAAATTTCATTCTTATGCCCGATGGCGCCATTGGCAATTTGAGAATTACCAAGCACGGCTCCCCCAGTGCCGATGAAGCGGCTCGCCAGGCGATTTTGCGCGCTGCGCCTTTTGCCCACCTACCCCAGGGCTGCAATGTTCCAAAGCAAATTGACTACGACTTCTCGCACTCATCCCATCAAGACAACCCTTCATTCCAGTGGGGCATTCACTAGTCTTTAATTAGTCGTTGATCAGTCTTTGATTAGCCGATCAAGAGCCGCTGAATAACCTTTGAAGAGTTATTGAATACGCATCTTCTTTTCGCTTTCCGGAATTGCCAGTTGGGCAGAACAGCGCGGGCAGACTTCCGTGGAAAATCCTAGCACTGGAGTGCGCCAGGTGTTGTTGCCCGGTATCAAGGAAACGGAGCAGACTGGGCACTGGCACAAAGAGCGGTATTTAATCCAGGCAAGAAAGGCAGCAACGGCAATAATTCCAACCATTGGCATAACAGCAATAGGTAATAGTAAACGCACAGCCAAAACCATGGCTACAGCAGACCAAACGTAAGTCGAAGCTTCTTTTTTGCGCTCAAGAAAAGCAACTTGAATTTTGCGAATGGCGGCAATGTCGCGCGGTCGAATCAAGAGCACAACAGGATTAACACGACGATCAATCTCGGCAGCCACCCCGCCTACCTTCTTGCGTGTATAGGCGACTTTAGGATCAACACTTCGGGTTTGACCCTCTGTCGATACAGGCATTCTTGAAGCTAAGCCGTTTGGGATTGCCATGATGAACTCCTAGTAACTAGATGATACTAGGCTAGGTTACATCCGACTACGTAAAATATTCGTGAATACGTAATATTACCCACGATTTCTCACTTCCAGCTCGAGTGTCTCATCATTAGAGGCAGAATCGGCTTTATTTTCATAGAGTTCGCGTCGGCTAGGATACTTACTTTTGATAAAACGATGTTCGAAATCGTCAATGAAAGTAAACACCACCGGCACAACCACCAGAGTGAGCAGAGTGGAAGTGATTAAGCCACCAATGACGGCGGCGGCCATGGAGGCCCTTACTTCTGAACCAGCACCAATTCCAAGAGCAATTGGTACCATACCCGCCACCATGGCTACAGTTGTCATCAAAATCGGGCGCAATCTGGCCTCTCCGGCAGTTACCAGAGCTTTGTTTCGCGGCATTCCTAGCTTGATGCTCACCAGGGCATACTCCACCAATAAAATGGCGTTTTTGGTGACAAGACCCATGAGCATGACGATACCAATGAGAGCGTACAAACCAATTGGTGCGTGAGAAGCCACAAGACCAAGAGCAGCACCGCCAACGGCCATAGGCAGCGAAACCATGATCGTTAGAGGTTGCAAAAAGTCATTAAACAGCAGCACCAAGACAGCGTAAATGAGCATCACCGCCACCGCTATGGCCATGCCAAAACCGCTGAATATATCGCGCTGAATCTCGACGTCTCCGCTAGCCATCTCATGTACAGAAGCCGGCATGTTCTTAAAGCTTGGCAGTTTGTGCACGAGAGCGAGAGCTTCACCAAGAGTGCCTCCGCCAGCCAAGCTAGCGGTGATTGTAACTCTACGGCTACGGTCATAGCGACTAATCTCGGCGGCTCCGCTGCCAAATTCAACCTTAGCTACTTCGCGCAAGGGAATTGACTTGTTCATGGCCATGACGCGCAAATTGCCAATCGAATCTAAGTCTTGGCGATAGCTAGGGTTAATCTGAACGAGAATACCAATCTGCCGGTCAGGAAGGTCAAATTTAGCCAAACTGGCACTATTATCGCCAACAGTTGCCATAGTGGCAGTGCGGGCAATTTGTTGCACAGAAACACCTTGATCGGCCGCAGCAGCCGAATCAGGAGTAACTTGAATTTCAGGGCGGCGCAAAGCTGCAGAAGAGGAAACGTCAAATAAACCAGGAACAGTACGCATCTCAGTGGTTAAGCGCTCAGAAGTTTGACGCAAATCTTTCTCATCATTTCCTACCAAAGTAACCTGTACTTTGCCGCCCAGACCCATGGTTGCTGAGAAAGTAGCACGCACTCCGGGCACTTGCACTAGCTCGGGACGCACTAAATCTTCAAACTGCTGCTGCGAGATTTTTCGCTCAGCCTTGGGCTTGAGCATGACATACAAGCTAGCTTTGTTTACTTCGCCAGCGGCTCCACCTTGACCAGCGCGGCCAGTAGATGGCGTGCCAATCGAACCAAAGACCTGAGCTACTTCCGGGTGGGTCAGCAAAATATCGGTCATGCGCTTGCTCACGGCATTAGTGCCGGATAGCTGAGTACCTGGCGGCAAAGTGATACTGAGCAAAGTCTCACCGCGATCGGCAGAAGGCACAAGAGAAGTAGGCAAAGAAGCCATTAGGGCCATGCTCACAACGAAGAACACCGAAGCACCTAGCACTGTTTTGCCCCGATTACCGAGAGCCCAGAGCAGCATGTGGCGATAGACACTAACAGTTTTCGACTTAGTGTGGTCTTCCTCTTCAGCAGGCTTATTGAGCCAGAAAGCTGACATCATCGGAGTAATTAATCGAGCAACCAGCAGCGAAAAGAAAACCGCTACGGCAACGGTGACACCAAACTGCTTGAAGAACTGTCCAGGAATTCCACCCATAAAGGCCACTGGCAAGAACACCACAATAATACTCATGGTGGTGGCCATAACCGCCAAACCGATTTCATCAGCCGCCTCTAAAGCGGCCTGATAGGGTGATTTACCCATACGAATGTGGCGAACAATATTTTCGATTTCAACAATGGCATCGTCTACCAAAATACCGATAACAAGCGCTAGTCCAAGCAGCGACATATTGTTTAGACTGAAGCCCAGAAGCTTCATCACGGCAAAAGTCGGCAGCATCGAGAGGGGCATTGCCACAGCCGAAATAGCCGCAGCCCGCCAATCTTTAAGAAAGGCCCAAATAACAATCACAGCCAAAATAGCGCCAATCACTAGCGAATCGACCGTGGCGTGATAAGAATCCATCACATAACCAAGAGTTGAGCGAATTTTAGTGATATGAATATCGGCTGGCAGAGTCTTCTGTAATTCGGCGATAGCTTTATCAACACCCTTGCCAGCAGTGGCTAAGCTACTACCAGTCGAGCGCACTACCTGAAAGGCCACCACAGGCTTGCCATTAAGCATGGCTGATTGCCTGGTCTCGGCAATGCCATCACTAACGGTGCCCAAATTACCCAGAGTGGACCAGTTACCATTGAGCAAATAAATACGCATATTGCGCAAGTCATCAATGCTTTTCATACTACCGAGAGTGCGGATCGACTGCTCTTGGGCACCGATATAGCCGCGACCGCCCGGCAAGTTAGTGTTCATCAATCGAATTTGCGAGTTAACAGTATCAGCGGTAACACCGAGAGCTTCAAGCTTGGTTGGGTCTAGGTCTATTCTTACCTGACGGTCGCTACCACCGGACCTTTGTACCTGGCCCACTCCTGGAACAGCAAGTAAGACCCGGGAAATTTGATCATCAATCAACCAACTCAAGTCATTGAGTGAATGCTTATCTGACGAAACAGTGTAAGTAGCAAACGGAGCACCAGAGAAATCGAGACGCTTAATTTGAGGCTCATCAATAGTGAGGGGCAACTGATTGCGGATGCGAGTAACAGCATCGCGCACATCGTTGACGGCGCGGTCTACATCAGTGCCCAGCTCAAACTCAATGGTGGTAGCGGAGCTACCTTCGTTAATGGTTGACGAAATATGCTTGATATTGCCAATGCCAGCAATAGCGTCTTCGACTCGCCTGGTCACCTGAGTCTCTAATTCAGCAGGAGCAGCACCAGATTCGGTGATTGAGACAGTCACAGTCGGCATGTCTATATTTGGGTTTTCATCAATACCCAGACTTAGGTAAGACATGATGCCAACAACACTGAAAATCAGGAACATCAGAATCGATGGAATCGGTTGCTTAATTGACCAGGCTGAAATATTCCAATTCATTGTCTCGCCTATTGCTTCATCTTCAAGAGATTACAGTTACTCATTAATCTTGCTGCTTACTCATGTCTAGTTACTTACTTGCGTCTAGCTACTTACCGGTGTCTTATTACTTACTCAAAGCAACAACATCGTTGTCTTCTAAGAAACCAGCGCCAGCAACTATTACGGCATCACCAACACTGACGCCACTTTTGATTTCAGCCGATTCGCTTGTGCGCGAACCCACTGTCACCTGCTGTTTCTTTGCCTTGCCATTTTGGTAGAGGAAAACATAATTCTGCTCACCGTCTGCCAGAACAGAGCTATTTGGTACAAGCAGGGCCTCAGCCTGGCCAACCTGCACACTGCCTTGCACAAACATGCCAGGCCTGAATCCAGAATTGCTTGGAATAGCAATGCGCACAGTACCTAATCTTGTGGCACTATCTACAGTCGGTGAAATCTGGAAAATCGTACCCTGGACAGAGCGCACAGAATCAGAGAGGGCTGCGGTTACGCCCGGCCGCAGCCTAGATAAATCACTCTGAGTCACCTGCGCGCGTAACTCTAATTGTCCTTTACGTATCATCTCGAACAATGCTTTGCCTGTTGAAGCAACATCGCCAATGTGGGCATAGCGCTTGGTGACCAAACCCTCATCAGGAGCGCGAATAATTG
>CALRJJ020000359.1:0-5887 GCA_943367505.1 Flavobacterium psychrophilum
ATTTGAAAAAAGCAAGATTCATGAAGTGATTGCAGCAACTCTCAACGAGCCGGTTACTTACGAGAATTGCGATCAAATTCGCGGAGCAATAATGCTTTTCATCCAGCTAGGACACAATTACATTTACGATTATGACTCATACGAGGACCACCTTGAACTGTGCCTCAAAAAAAACGAGGAGCTCACAATCTACTGGAAAGATGAAGGTGGTTGGGACGGAGATCCTGAATTTGGCAACTGGCTAAAAAAAGAACGGTCGATTCTCGAGCGTCGTCTAAGAAATCTTGGAGTTCATGCCAGCAAGCGACCAGCGCTTTCGCCGGACTTAATTAATTGGTGGGCCAATTGGATCGATTAGTTAAGCCTTAACCTTTTCTTTCCCAAAATAGGACTATAACGTAATTACGAACGTTGGAGTCCTAAAATGAGTATTGTAATTACCCGCCTAACAGAAGTTGAAGTTGCCTCAGCAGATTCAACAGAAGTGCGGTGGTTGTCGGAATCTGAGATTGAGCTTTTAAGCAATCGACTAGTTGAAATTGTCTACGAAGAGATGGCGAAAAAAGAAAGCAATCTTCTCACCAAATTAAATTATCCAGCTCGCTAAATCAAATTCTTCAGCTCGGGTATATAAGCCCAGTAAAGCACCAATATAGTGGCGCAGTAAGGGCTGAAGGAGATAGATGGGCAAGAATATTGGCAACAAAGCTGATAGCAAAATTGGTCGGGACAAAATCGCCCGACATCTAAGAAAATTGATTTTGCTAGCCGCAGTTTTCGCCACTCCTTCAGCAGTATTCGCTGCCAAAATAGACGCCGCCTCACTAACAGCAGATTTTGCCGCCCGCGATGCCATGCCAGAAACACGGGTGCCACAATCAAAGTGGTACGAGCGAGGTCGCTTCGACTCCTGGGGACCACGCGCTTTAGAATATCCCGCTCCTAACATTCCCAGCGGCTCTGACCCAATTCAATGGCAAAGGGAGCGGGTCATTGCTGTGGCTGAAAAATACATTGGTCTTCCTTACAAACACCACCACATACCCGCCTGGTCACCCGATGAAGGGCCTGGCCTAGACTGTTCCAATTTCACCTCCTGGGTCTATAACTACGGCCTGGGAATGAAACTCAACAGCGACGTGCACAAGCAAGCCGAAGGCCCGCAGGCCCCAGGTAGGCGGCTAAACCCCGGAGAACCTTTTGTTGCCGGAGACCTACTCTACATTCTCAAAAATGACCGCTCCGAAGTCTCCCATGTGGTGATTTACATTGACGAAGGCCATGTTATCGACTCACACGATGGCAGTGTACAAATACGCGAGTTCAAGGGTTGGTATCGCTCGCACTTATCCCACGCTCGCAGACTAATTGAATAGTTTCTGCTTAAATCAGCGCTCTGAGTATTTCCACCTACTACTGCTGTGTGGAACCACCGGTGGCGCTGGCAGCTCCAATACAGCTCATTTTGGAAGAAGCATTCGGCCCCAGGCCTGTGCCAACGGGCAACCAAACTTTCACGCGGCAAGCTGAAGGCAAATTGTCGCCGACAACGCTGTCATAATTGGCGTTTAAGATTATTCGTGCCGGCGCCACAGTTTTCATAACCGGGGCAGAGAGAGCTGCGATTTTGAAAGTTAGGTCGCCATCGGCATCGGGCAGCTTAGCGTCTATATCGTGCTTGTAAAGCTTCATTCCAGCACTAGATGCATAGCTTTGCTCTTGGTCATGGGCCTCAAGCTCGGCAATATTCTTCAACACTTCAACATTTGACTCGGTATTAACCACGCGACCGCACTGCCAACCAGCAAGCAGGGGCTCCTCTACTTTCATCCAGGGCAGATACATAGCGTAGGTCTTGTTGATTTCTTCAAACTTCTTTTCCATTGCTTGCTTAGCTTCTTTCTTCGCCACTATAGAGAGTTGCTTGCGCTGCAATTCAAGAGCCTTGGCTGAATCACGCGACTCGTCTAAAAGCTCCTCTGCTAACGAGGCTAAGCCCGGATACTTCTCTTTGCACTCGTCGAACTGTTGCCGACCAGCAAATACTAATTGGCGATTGCGAGCAATCATGTTGTTCATTTGGCCAATGCGATCTTTATCGTTTAACTTACGAGCCGCAGCCAGAGCCATTTCGTTTGCCGATGCCTGGAGGCGATTATGCTCAAAGAAAAGACCACCATAAGAATAACCAATCAGCAAAGACACAGCCAACAAACCAATGACGATCATGGCTAAAACCAGTACAGAGCCATTGCGGCACCGCATCTGGGCAGAAGACTTTCTATTCTTCCTCAAGCGTTTGCTTCCAGCCTTATTAGTACCCGAGCTCATCTCCATTCCTCTTTATCAACTATTCGTTGACGAAATACTGAGAAGTAACAGGATTCCTGCTGAAGTTTTCCCAAGGAGAAGAGGTATGCAAATGCAGAGTAATCGGACTAGTAAAACCTGGCAAACCCGCAGCCGAACTAAAAAGCGGAGCAATTGAGCAATCGGCCGATAGCTCCATGCTGTATAGACTGGGCTCAAAACTTCCATCAGGCAACCACTCAGATGGAATCGAAACACCATTGGGCACTGATATTTGACTAGAGCCGTTCTTGGAAATTATTGTCAACTTCAATTTTGGATTGGCGATTGTCACTGAGCACTTTTCCAAAATCGAGGTAAACCATGGGTCTTGAGTAAACATATTGTAGGCTTCAGTGCGCTTCTCGCAAAGAACTACACGGTGAGCCATTTCGGTCATGGCACCTTCAACGATCAAATAACGAATCGGAATAATGGCAATATTGAAAAGTGGAGCAAAAACAAAGGCTATGAGCACAATCAGACCAACAGCAAACTCGGTAAGGCCATGACCACTGGCTTTTCTGCGCCTGCTGTGAAAACTTAGTTTTGGGTTTCCGCTGGTTCGAGGGCCATTCATGGTAACCACCTATTTGCCGGTAAAAGCAATACGGCCACTCTGGGGTATTTAGGACGGATTTAGGGCTTTTTCACAAACGCCTCTAAAAATTGACAACAATCAGTTATAGCTAAAGCACTTAACAAGCAAGTGCAGTAAATGAGTTAAGAAAAGCAGGTCAAGAACGGCATGACAAGCAACAATCTGGCAGAAACAAAAGAGCGGACAAACTGTCAACCAATTGCCAACAAACTGACAACCCGCAGCAAAAACGGCCAGGGCATCGTCGAGCTTGTCACCGCCTTGGTTTGCTTGGTACCTGTTGGCCTAGTGCTAATCGACTTAGGAGTAGTAGCAATCGGCGCTGGAATAAATGACGCCGCCTGTCGTGATGCCGCCCGAGCAGCCGCTTCTGGAGCGCCTTCTGAGTTAACCCTGGCTGATAATCGCACTATCGGACCAGACAAATCGCCCTACCAGCGCGCTCAATCGGTAATCAAAAAAATCTATGCCACCAATGTTCCAGCCAAGATCCGTCAAAACATTGAAGCAATTGAGACTATTAAAGACATTCCGGCCCTAGAAACCGGCGGAGCTGTAGACGGCGAAGTCAGCGTTAAAACCACAATCGATGTTTATCCACCCTTCATTGTCGGTAAGGTCGTAGGAGATGGCGGCATCGCTCTATCTGCCAAGCACATTGTGCCAATTACTTATGTCATGCCAGCCACCGCACCCTAAACTGATTACTAGTCACTTTCGAATTGAATGAAAGAGAAGAAAGAGGCAGACCAGGGTCTACCTCTTTCACTTTGCCTCAGCCATTTACCGATATAAGACTGTCTTCATGCCGTCTTGCTCTGAATAAATATTGAGAATTAAATCGGCAGTAAAGCCACCATCAAAGTCGTTACCGTCGGAGGGTGCTACTTGAAAGCCGCGACTGGTTATCTCGTTGACGATATCGGTATAAGATTCATTGGGCAGGCGCACTTGAACAATTGGATTTTTATTGACAAAGGTATCTAGAGCTAAGCGCAAAACGGCATTGGCAGCAGCTTTTCGTTCTTCAATAGAAGAGCTCCCCCCCTTGTGCTTGACCTTGAGACAGACACCCTCGCCCTGGGGCAAATCAAACTTGCGCTGCTTTTCCATGCCATAAGCTTTTCCGTTGTTGAACCAAAGGTACTCATAAGCAACCTTTTCGTCTTCTTTGTTCGGCGCATAGTAAGCCACTTGCACTTTCTCAATTTTCTTTAGCGAAGAACCTTCATATTGAAACTGTCTTTCTAAGGGCTTGGTCTCTAGCTCCACCACCCAGTCATAAGGGTTAGAAACCATTCCGTCAGCCATTACCTGCTGGGCAGCCGAGAGCGCTAAAACGAGGGCCAATGCTAGTGAAGGGATACCGGTGAGATGGCTTCTGCGCCATTTTCTCAAATTCATGGATCAATCCTCAACTCTGCCACAATCTAATTTCTTGGGATGCCGCGCCTGTACTTTTTAGTACCTTCAAGCAGTCATATAGTAATTTCTGAAAGAAGAGGACCCTTGGCGGATCCTCTTCTTCTGCCACTTGCGGGAGCAGGATTAAAGACCAGCAGTAGCTAAATCCACAGCTTTCTTAGCATCTGGCATGCCCCAACCGAAGTAGGGATTCCAACCAGGAACTGAATTAACGCAGCTTGCCTTGAGAATCTGTTCGACAGCAACGTTAGGTAGAGCTGGATTTCTCGTAATGATAAGAGAGGCTACAGCAGCCACAATCGGAGAGGAGAACGATGTACCATCAACAGCTCCTTGTGTACCATCGATGTTAGTGACGATAATTCCCTTACCAGGTGCGGTGAAATCTACCGAAGTACCCCAGTTGGAAAAGTCAGCGAGACTGCCGCTAGAGTCAATTGCAGAAACAAAATTGATGTAGGGGCAGTTGGGTGTGCCGTCGAAAATTCCATCATTGCCGGCAGAAAGGAAGATTAGACCCTGGCGTGCATAATAGAATTCAGAAAATATTTTGTGCAAAGGGGCATGTATTGCCGCATTATGGAAACCATAGTAGGGTCCACCGTAGCTAATATTGACGATTCTGGCACCAGAAGTGAAGACTTTGAACATGGCACAAGCGATAGAAAGATCGTCAGTCATAGCTGATGTACCAGGTGCGCCGTCGGCAATGCGAATGGGATAAATACTTCCTTTCGGAGCAATTCCGGCACTAACCTGTGAATTATTCATGGTACCAACAGCACAGGAAGCGACCCAGGTGCCGTGTCCGTGGCGATCGGTATTAGCTCCAGATGAAGCTTCTGCTGCGATTACGCCAGCTAAATCTGTTACTCCTGGTAAACTACCGCTTGCCATTAAAATGCCACCGAGAGCCTTGGCAGCAGCGGTGTTAGCATCGAAGCCTTTCTCCACTTTGCCACTCAAATCAGCTACACCACCCTGGCAGCCAGAATCTAGCACCGCTATTTTAGCGCCGCCTTGATCCTTATCCCAAGCCTTGGGGCAATTCATGGCTGACAAATGCCATGAAGTAGAAAAATTAGGATCGTTAGGCACCACATTGGCGCTATAGCGATAGTTGCGACCAACAGCGGAGAAATGCTTTTTATCGCCTGTCAATTTCTTTTCAGCTTCGGCGAAGTGCCCCTTCTCGGTGCGCACCACAAGCATCTTCATGCGTCCATCACCGAGAGTAGCAACAACAGTTCCGTGAACGCCTTCTAGTGCTTCTTTAATATCATCATTATCTGCTTTCATGTCAGGGCAGATGAGCAGAGTGTCTGGCTCCCAGGTGACATTAGGTCTAACCTGTTTTTTCATTGATCTATTAGTAGGAGTTTTCAATTTCATTTCGGCACTGAGAGCAGGCAATTGCATTGCTCCCAAGATCATTGAACACGACAGAGCTGTGGCAAACAGCCGTTGACTTTGCCTGGACACCAATCCGGAAACTTTGCGTATCATCTCTTT
>CALRJJ020000360.1:0-5879 GCA_943367505.1 Flavobacterium psychrophilum
ATTTCTAGGTCTTGGCACCACTGAGCTTGACAATATATCCAGTCACTACATTGGATTGACCAAAGAGAAAGTGGACGCTGCCATGAATAAATACTTCCAACCGAAGAAAGCAGTCACTGTTCTTAGTGGCACTCTTGCCAAGTAAAAGATAGAACTACAGCTGAGATATCGAGTATGGTTGCGTTTGGCTGCTGTTGCATATCTTTTCGCCATAAAAATGGTTACGTTAATTCGCAAGATTAACTGTGTACAATTTTGGGAAGCTGAGATAACATTTAAGCGCAATGGTCACCATATGCGGTTGTCAAGTTAAGTAGGTTATAAATGCAAAGCTTCTCCACTTCGAAGTCTCCCTCTGAAGCAGACGTGCTGCCTAGCGACTCTCTCAAGATCAGTACAGATGTTCAACACCTTGAGAAACTACTGAACAAAATTTTCGGCGATGAAATTGAAAAAGTTTCTGATGGTGAGCCTTCAAATCTTATTGAATTTCCACTAAATCAAGAAGCCGAGTCAGTTAGTGCGCTTGAAGCTTCAGCTGATATTGATATTTTTGATTTTTCGCCAGCTAAGGTTGATGCATTTGTCGACGGTGCAGAGATATTTAAATCAGCACCGCTAATGCTGAGAAGCATCATAGAAGAAGACGACTACGAAGCCGACTCTCGCTTGCAGCAGATGATAGATATTCAGCGCAAAGAGTTAGTGCAGCTTCGTCGCCAGGTTAAAGACCGTGAATTTGATATTCGCACCCGCGATCTTGAATTGGCCGCCAATGCCGATCAACTTAAGTATATGCCCGAACTTTTTAATAAGGCGCTTTTGGTTGGCGAACTAAAAACACAGGTCAGTCAGTTGCAAGAGGCTTTAGAAGCTGAGCAGGCTACCCACGAGCAGAGTCGAGATTTATTGTTTAAGACTCAGGCCCGAGTTGATCGTATAAAAGATACTTTTTGGTTTAAATTGGGTCGCAGCTTGGGTTTCAACCTCGAATAACTGCCCCCGCCGCCTTAGCGTCCAACAATAGTTAGAACCTTCATCTATAATGGGTAAATCCTGTTGGAATGTGGGAGATCCTGAGCGTGGGCGAGAAGAAGGTAATTTTAGTTTCCGGTCTGGCAATCTCCTCTCTACTTTGGGGTCTACCAGCGCTTTCCCTACCTAGTGACGGCGAGGCTGTGGATGCTCTAGAAAAGGCAAAAATTCTTGCTCCAACTATTCGCTTGAATGCGCGAGTAGCAGAAGACGGAATTGAAGTTGCAACTTATAAGAATCCGAAGGCAAACCAAAACGACTGTAAAATTGAAGCGCTTTTGATTGCTAAGACTTTAGTAGATTTAGCTCCGGGTGAAGTTCCCCGGGTGGTTGTCTATTTCTACAATTCCACTTCTCTGAGTTCCTTCAAACAAGTTTCAGTTACTGCTGGAGACGTAAAAGCCTTCGCTGCCGGAGCCGTCTCAAAAGATGAACTGCTTAAGTCTTTAGTGATCAAGGACGATTCGATTTTAGAGCCAGCAAAACGTGTGGCCAGCTATTTGAGCGAAAGGCAATATGTCAGACCTAATAGAGTAAACACTCAGCTAAAGGACGATCAGATTTTTATTACCACGGCTCTCGATAGCAACATGAGTGAGCGATTACTCAAGCTTGAGGCTGTAAAGTTGGCGGAGCAGGCTTTAGAAGCAGCTCCTGTCGAGTACAAATTGGCTCAAGTTACTTTTGTCGACCACGGTCAGAGCAAAGAAAATCGAGTTATTTCAATATCTAGATCGAGCTTAGCCGTGGTCGGCGAGGCCATTAACGGCGCATTGCAGGCCGTTAGCCTGACGACACAAAAAGCCCAGGGAGCTGATGGAAAGGTTGACCTTCAGACCTATGAACTAAAGGACGGTTTACGCAAGCCAGAACGCAGCGAGCTTTTGACAATCTTACGTCACCTCGACAAAGAGGCCGTTAACGCGGGTAAGGCAAACATTGCTGAGTTTCTGTCCATAGATGATATTGCTGCTACAGCAATAGATGCAGAGTTACTTGACCGAATAGACAAACTCAAGGTGTTATTGACTGGTCTAGAAGCCAATATGGACAGTAATAAAGAGTTTAAAACTGTTGTTCCAGCTGGCAGTATTCCTGCCCCTAGTAAGGCTGCCACTAGTACCGGTGCGACGCCAAGTAAAGTGGCTGCTCCAGGAGCCACTGACGAGGGTAGTGCTGATATTTTGAAGGCTCGTATTTTGGCTAACCCGGCAGCCCACGTAGCTGCTATGGAAGCTCGTTTAGCCCAAAAGACAAAGAGCCACATCGGTGAAGAGCATGCTAATTTCCCTACTATTCTTCAATATGTAGTTGATACTCTCAAAGCAAATGGTAGATCGGCTGAGGCTGCGCCTTTTGAAGCTAGGCTAGCCAAACTACAAGCTAAAGCTCAAGAAAAAATTCAAGAGAAACCTCAAGATAAAGGCCAAGATAAAACTCAAGAAACAGGTAAGTAATTGCTCCGCTCGTTTGTCGGTTTATTTATTGTTTCGTTGCTATCGGTTTGCAGCCCTGCTCATGCCATCGAGACAAAATTTGGTGAGACTATAGATCCTGAAGCAAGTACTAATCTGCAGCAGTGGTGGAATAAAGACCATCAAGCTCGACTTTTTCTCAAAGATGGGTCATTGGCTCAGGCAAAATCGTCATTTGAAGCAGCGGTCAATATTGCCGAGGCCAATGCTTATATGGATCCTGGACTAGTAAATAGCTTGGCCGGATTGTCTTTGCTTGAACATAGAAGAGGTAACGCCTTTGAATCTGAACGGCTCTATGAGCTAGCAATGCGCTATCAAGAGGGCTATGCCGGTGCCAATTCCGAGCGCTTTGCTGCCTTTCTTCCGGACCTCGCCTGGCTTTATTGTTGGCATGGTAACCATAAGCAGGCTGAAATTCTTTTTCGCCGTGCCATCGCCACAATTGAATCTCAAAATCCAGAAGATGACTCAAAGGTGAGCCCTTACCTGGTTCACTATAAGGCTTTTCTCAAGCAATGCGGTCGCACATCAGAAGCTGAGAAAATAGCAGTTCGCTTGAAGCGAATTGAGAGCAAAACTAAGACAGTGCGGTAGACTTTTATCATGCAAAAAAGAGCTTCTCAAGTTTTGGTTGGCGACCTCTTGGTTCAGTCTGAGTTGGTCACGTTGCCTCAGTTGGCTGATGCCATGCCCGTGGCATTGAAAACTGGTGTGCCAGTTGGTCGAGTCTTAATAGCCTCGAGCTTTCTTACTGAAGAGCACTTTAGACAAGCATTGAGTCTGCAATCTCTCGTTCGCGATCAGCTCATTGCTGAAGAGGTGGCAACTGCTGCTCTCAAGCTAATAGCCAAAGATGGCTTAAGTTTGAATGCCGCCATGCAAAAACTTGGTATCGATAGTGAGTATTTCAATGCGGCCAATCGCCTTGGTGAATTGCTTTTGTCTGCTGCCGCCATCGATCAGTCTGCTTTAGAGACTGGCTTGAGCGTATCGTATACAACTGGGCTACAGCTGGCTCGAGTTCTAGCTCTGCGTGGCTTTGTCAAAGAGCGAGTAGCCTTCGTTGCTTTGATTGCTCAGGCACTTTTGCGCGACCACAAACTTTCCCGAGAGCAAGCAATTGACTGCATCAAGAAGACCATGAGTGCTTCTCAAAATGGAGGAAAGCCGGGAGATAGCGGCTTAATTTCTTCTGCTTTGACCGCTCGCAGAGTCAGACCAATTCGATTGGGAGAGTTACTCCTGCTTTCCGGAATGGTATCTCAGAAAGCTCTTCTAAGTGCCTTAGATAAGGGAGTTAGTGAAGAAGTTCCACTCGGCCGTATGCTTATTCGCCTGAATCTACTTACTGACGTGGAGCTTAATCAAGCTCTTATTTTGCAAGAGATGGTAACTAACGGCACCATTGCCCCCCAGGACGCCAGTCAGGTTCTAACTAAAGTAAAAGAAGCTGATATTAGTTTGTCCAAAGCATTACTGCAGAACGACCAACAGAAAAATGATAGTTCTGATCTTAGCTTTGAGGATTTTCTCTCGGCCTGCGGCTTCCCATCGGGAGCTAAACCAAACGGAGCTAAACTTGCCTACGACTATCTCAAGAGCAAGAGATTGAACGAAGAGCAATGTACCTTGATTTTGCAAATGGCAGAGAACAGCAAAAAGAAAGAGGACCTAGAAAAGGTCCTCAAATCTTACAACTGGTAGCTTCGTTTTAGTCAGCTAGTACTGTCTGATTGCCACCATTTTTCTGGGCCGTATTGGCAGCAATGATTGCGTTTTGAATAAGCTCTTCGCCTTTAACGGCAGCACCAGGAAAACCAGCAATACCTTGACTGACAGTGACGTGCCAATTCTGGCCGACATCAGACACTCTGGTGAGCATGATTTTGCTGCGAATTCTTTCAGCTAAAACACTTACACCCTTGGGCTCTGTGTCAGGACAAAGAACAAGAAAAACACCATTGTCGAAACGAGCTGGAATATCAACGTCTCTAATGATAGCCATTAAGAATGTAGCCACACCTTTGATGATAGATTCAGCGGTGGTGGCACCATATTTCTTGGCCACACCGTCGAACTCATCAATGCTAACTACCAGCAAACTGAGATTGTGTTTGTAGCGTTTCGAGCGCTTTAATTCGTCGCGGATAATGCGAGTGATCGCTGAGCGATTATAGAGTTCTGTGGACTGGTCTAGGAGCGCAGCCCGTTCTTTCTCTGTTGGGTCAACTTTTTCAATGCTGTTCTTGACGTTAGACAAGTAGCTGCCTTGCTCGAGTTCTTTATAGCGTGTCGAAGCATCTGGAGGTGTACGTGGGTTGTTATTCTCACCAGTACGTAGTTGGTTCAACTTTTGTCTGAACAAACCTTCCCTTGCAAAAAGTGGTTGTTGATCTTTATCAAAGGTAGGCATTACGTGTCCTCTTGAGTACTTGAAGCGCTACAGGCGCCGAGCTACGGCAATTCGCAGCTATTATAACCCCAGCTCGGTAGTCAAGGCCAGATTCTCTTAACATACCGACAAAATCAGCATTACTGACTAATCAGAACAAGGAAGTCAAGTTGAAAGGGCGGCGTGGCGCAATAGCCAATAGATCATCGTCAAGCCACCAAATGTGGTGAATACCTATTCTTGTACTTTTGCTGATAATGAGTATTTTCTCAACAGTGAAGATAAATCTTTCCTGCTCGACCTAGTTCTTGATATCTATCGAATAGCAATTATCCTTGTCATGGTGCACCTCTCGGAGCTTGCAAAGATATATACATCGTGTGTATTGCCCTCTTGACGGCTTATATCTTTTAGACGACTATAAGGTCAGCCTCGCGTCGTTTTAGAAATTTTGGTCCAAAGAAATTTCAAAATTCGCTGCAGGTTAGAGTTCTGGAGAGACAATGCCCTTTTTAAGTTTTATGCAAGTCGCTAAGCACGTTCGTACCTATTCGCTTTGTACTATTTTCGCTCTCAGTCTAACAATGGCTTCACCGGTGGTGCCTGCCTTTGCCAGCCCGCATGAGGAACAAGCTCAGACCGAAGAAAAAAATACGATGGCTAAACTCAACCGCGGCGAAGTTGTAGTTGGTCTGAAATGTGTTGGGTCACAGAAATTTGTTACTGGTCGGATAATTATTGATCAGTCTCCAGACAAGGTCTGGCCAATCATGGTCAATCCCTTTGAATTTCGTGGCCGCATCGCTCCACGAGTTAAGGGCGTAGAGGTTGTTACTGATCAGGCCAACCTATCGGTCTTGAAGATGACTCTAGATACTGCTCCTATACCTTTCTTGCCACAGTTGGCTTACACTGTTGAGTCGCGCTACCAGCAAACCGAAAGAGGTGGGCGTATTGAGTTTAAGCGCATTGCT